>JAKFUR010000154.1 GCA_021732585.1 Bacteriovoracaceae bacterium | reverse complement strand
GGGCCTTGAGAATGCGGCCGAAGATTTGTCCAAAGCGCCCGAAGCCGGCGATGATGATCTATGGGTTCTCATTGGTGATCACGTCGTAGTCTGGGCTAGGGGCCACGTCACACTTAATTACTAAACGTTCATGGGCAAGATTGAGTAGCGGACTCAAGGCCATGGAGAGGGTAATGACGGCGGTGAGAATAGCGAGTGTCTCACTGGGCGCAAGTTGCATAGAAGCAACCATACCAAAAATCACAAAAGCGAATTCTCCACCTTGTCCCACGGCGAGCGACATCAGTTTTGAATTATCGCGATTGAGTTTAAAGACGCGCCCAATGCCGTAGATCATGACGATCTTTGTGACGATGTAGGCCAACGTGAGTACAACGATGAGGAGTGGTTGAGCGAATATTAGCGGCAGGCTCAAGCTCATACCAACGCCAATGAAAAACAAGCCCATCAGCAAACTCTTGAAGGGATCGAGATTCGCTTCAAGTTCATGGCGGTATTCAGACTCGGCCAATAAAACGCCGGCGATAAATGTCCCCAGGGCGGCCGAGAGACCAATGCTCATCATCAAAGTCGCGACACCAAACACAATCAAGAGGGTAGTGGCCGTGAAAAGTTCACGTGTACGAGTTGAAGCGATCAGCCGGAAAAGCGGACGGATGAGAAAATGGCTTACGAGTCCAAGCATGACAACGATGGCGAGGAAGAGTCCAAGCGTCTTCATGGACGGACCTTCGTTGCCGTTCATTTCAGAGACCGCCAGTGCGGGAATAATCGCCAAGGCCGGAATAGCGAGTAAATCTTGTGAAAGAAGAATCGCAAAGGAAGATTGGCCAAACGTCGTGTTGAACTGATTTTTTTCCATCAAATACTGGAGTGCAAAAGCGGTGGAGGAGAGTGAGAGACCAAACCCGATAATACCAGCGGCCAGTGGAGTGAGTCCGTACCAGAGCCCCACGGCCATGAACGCCAGCGAGCAGAGCAACACTTGCAACCCACCCAGACCGACAAGTTGGCGACGCATACTCCAAAGTTTACGCGGTTGAATTTCTAAACCAATGATGAAGAGGAGCAAAACCACACCCAGTTCAGCAAAGTGCAACACACTTTCCGCTTCGTGAATCAGTCCGAGAGCGTGAGGCCCGACGATGATGCCGGCAATCAAATAACCTAAAACTGAGCCTAGCCCTAGCAAATGAAAGAGGGGGACGATAAGAACAGTGGCTCCGACAAAAACCAGGGCCTGATTTATGAATTCATTCATGGTTAAAGTCTATTCCATGAAACTTATCATCGGCAATAAATCAGTCTCTAGTTGGTCCATGCGTCCTTGGGTTTGCATGAGACATTTTGGTATTTCTTTTGATGAGATTTTGGTGAAGCTAGATTTACCTGATACCACTCTTGAAATTCTCAAATACTCACCCACGGGCAAAGTCCCTGCGTTGGAAGACCAAGGTTTTTGGATCTGGGAATCAGTGGCGATCATGGAGTATCTTCATGAAAAATACCCAGAAAAGAAGATGTACCCGGTAGAGATCAAGACCCGTGCGCGTGCTCGTAGTCTGGTGATGGAGATGCACGCCGGCTTTGCAAAGATGCGTGACATTCTTTCCTTCAATGCGCGTAAGCAGCATAAGAATTTTGATTTCAGTGGCGCAGCTGAAGATATAGCGCGCGTAAAGACCATCTGGACGCAGTGTCTGCAAGAATCAAAAGGACCCTTTCTCTTTGGTGAGTTCACTATTGTTGATGCGATGTTTGTACCCGTGGTAGGTCGTTTTCAGACTTACGGAGTGCCTGTTGAGGGAGCGGTGAAGGATTATTACGAAGCGATCTTGGCGTTACCGGCGGTGAAGGCGTGGTACCACGAAGCCTCCTTAGAGAACTTCGTGGCCACGAATCATCTGTAGAATTAAGTCGTCCACACTTTGTGAGAGCGATCTTCTTTGATGTAGATCATGCCGATCACAAAAGTAATCAACGCGATGGCGATCGGGTAGTACAGCCCTGAATAAATATCACCTGTCTGTGCCACCATAATGGTGCCAATGAACGGCACCAATCCGCCGAAGACACCATTACCAATGTGATAAGGCAGTGACATCGACGTGTAGCGGATGTTCGTTGGGAAAAGCTCGACCAAGAACGCAGCGATGGGCCCGTAGACCATGGTCACAAAAATGACTTGAATGAAAATCAAGAAAGTCAGCAACGGTGCATTGTCAGCGTTAGCCACCATGGTTTTATAAATCGGAATGTAAGACAGCGCCGCAATCAGCATGCCGGTCATCATAATATTCTTGCGGCCAATTTTATCCGAAAGCGCGCCGAAGACGATGAAGAACGGTGTTCCACACAGCAAAGCCACGGCGATGATCTTATTGGCGAGGACGAAATCGATCTTCATGACAGTTTGTAAATAATAGAGCGCGTAGAACTGACCGGTGTACCAAACCACGCCTTGGCCAGCAGTCGCACCGAAGAGAGCGAGGATCACCATGCGGCGATTTTCTGGCACCATGAAGCTGTCGCGGATTGGATTGGTGCTGAGTTTGCCTTTCTTCTTGGCGGCCTCGAAGAGGGGAGATTCCGCCATGGACTTGCGGATGTACCACGAGAAGAACACTAAAAAGACTGAGAGTACGAACGGCAAGCGCCAGCCCCATTGAGAGAAGGCCTCTTCACCCAAAGTTAAACGTGTGGCCAAGATCACACCGAGAGAAACGAACAATCCTAACGTCGCGGTGGTTTGAATGAAGCTGGTGTAGAAACCACGTCGCTCGGGTGGCGCGTGTTCGGCCACGTAGGTAGCAGCACCACCGTACTCACCGCCCAGGGCCAGACCTTGGATCAAACGCAAAATCAAAAGCAAGATCGGCGCGAAGATGCCGATCTGTTCGTAAGAAGGGAGTAAGCCGATGGCCATTGTACTGGCACCCATCAAAAGCAGAGTCACCATGAAAGCATGCTTGCGTCCGACCACATCGCCCATGCGTCCGAAGACGAGAGCTCCGAAAGGGCGCACGATAAAGCCGGTGGCAAAGGTCGCCAACGTCGACAACAGCGCCACGGTGTCGTTACCGCTGGGGAAGAAGTGATGGGAGATGATGGTAGCGAGACTTCCAAAAATATAGAAGTCGTACCATTCAATAAGAGTGCCGGCACTTGAGGCGCCGATGACGGACCAGATCGATGATTTTTTGCTCATACTTAATGGGAATTCATTGAGGGGCGGAAGTCAATAAGATAGGCTCACTTCATGAATGCAAGTCGGATCGTTCACACCGCGGATGCCATTGAATGGCTGCAAAATTCTCCCGTGCTTGAGGGTTGCTCTTTGCTCGCGAGCATGCCGGATATTGGAGAATTTCCGGGCCTGACACTTGCGCAATGGAAGGAATGGTTTTATTCCACGGCGAGCTTGATTCTCTCGCGCACGCCAGTGAATGGTGTGACGCTCTTCTTTCAATCCGATATCAAGATGGACGGGCAGTGGGTGGATAAGGGCTTTATCGTGCAGAAAGCCGCCGAGACCCTGGGACATAAACTTCTCTGGCATAAAGTTGTGTGCCGTGCGCCGTTGGGTCAGCCCACCTTTGGTCGTCCCGGATATTCTCACATCTTGTGCTTCTCGCAAGAGCTGGTGTTAGATTTGGCGAAGTCCACCGCTGATGTCATGCCAGAAACCGGCGAGAAAACCTGGGTGCGTGGCATGGGGGTTGATGTCTGCGTGGCTTTGGCGCGTTTCATCAAAGAGCAAACTCCAACGAAAACACTCGTTCATCCGTTCTGTGGTGAGGGCAGCATGATCGCTGCCGCAAACGCTTATGGTTTAGACGCGATTGGCATTGAGCGCAGCAGTAAGCGCGCTGAGAAAGCTAGACAGTTGCAGCTGCGAAATAATGGGCAAGGATGGGAATTGGACCTATAATCCCTCCACTAACCTTGGAGGTTTTATGCTTTACGAATACACCATTCCTGCTTCAATCCGCGCGCTCACGCAACTCAACGCATGCCTTGATAAGGCCGCCGGTTTTGCTGACACAAAGAAAGTAGAATTCCCGGTTCTTTTGAACTCTCGCTTGATTGCTGACCAACTTCCGATGGTTCGCCAAATTCAGATCGCGTGCGACACCGCTAAACTCGGCGCGGCTCGTTTGACCGGCAAAGAAGCCCCTTCTCACGAAGATAAAGAGTCGACACTGGCTGAAGCTAAAGCGCGCATCGACAGCACGATCGCTTACTTGAACACATTCAAGCCGGAAGATTTCAAAGGCGCAGAAGAAAGAAAAGTCACCACTCCACGCTGGGAAGGCAAGTGGCTTACGGGTCTTGAGTACGCTCAACACCACGTCTTGCCGAACTTGTACTTCCACGTCACCACCGCTTACGCCATTTTGCGCGCCAACGGTGTGGATATCGGCAAGAAAGATTACTTGGGTGCCATGCCTTACAAAAACTAGGAATAACTATGAAGACATTCGGATACGCCGCTCACTCAGGCAAAGCTCCTTTAGCGCCTTACACGTTCGAACGTCGTGAGCCACGCGCGAACGACGTGGTGATTGAAATTAAATACTGCGGAATCTGTCACTCAGACATCCATACCGTGCGTGATGAATGGGGCGCAAAAACTTACCCGTTGATTCCAGGACATGAAATCGCCGGCGTGGTCACACGCGTGGGCGCTGGTGTTTCTAAGCACAAAATCGGCGACGTCGTCGGCGTAGGCTGCTTGGTGGATTCGTGCCGCGAGTGTTCACCGTGCAAAGATCACCTCGAGCAGTTCTGCGAGAAGGGCATGATCGGCACTTATGGTTCGACTGATAAAGACGGCACCATGACTCAAGGTGGATACTCGAGCCAGATCGTGGTGGATCAAGACTTCGTTTTAAAAATGCCGAAGAATCTTCCGTTGGATGCAGCTGCTCCACTTTTGTGCGCAGGTATTACGCTTTATTCACCTCTAAATCATTGGAAGGCAGGACCAGGGAAAAAAGTCGCCATCATCGGTATGGGCGGACTTGGACATATGGGTGTGAAAATCGCGGCGGCTCTCGGCGCTGAAGTGACTGTGCTCTCGCAAAGTCTCAGCAAGCAAGAAGATGGCAAGCGTTTAGGCGCGAAGCATTTTTATGCCACCAGCGATAAAGAGACGTTTAAAAAACTTGGCGGTCACTTTGATTTGATCATCAACACCGTGTCAGCGAACTTGGATTGGAACCAATACCTAGGTCTCCTCAAGCACGATGGCACGATGGTGGTGGTGGGTATTCCTGAGAAAGAAGTTCCTGTGAATGCTTTCTCCATCGTCATGGGCCGTCGCTCTTTGGCAGGCTCACTCATTGGCGGCATCAAAGAAACTCAGGAGATGTTGGATTTCTGCGGAAAACACAATATCACCTGTGACATTGAACTGATCCCGGTTTCAAAAATCAACGAAGCTTACGAGCGAGTGATTAAATCTGACGTTCGTTATCGTTTTGTCATCGACATGAAAACTTTGCAGGCATGACCAAGAAGCCACTAGAAAACATTGGAATCGCGCCGAAACTTCTCTTGAAAGATATAGAAGTGACGGCGCCATTCTTGTTTAAAGGTGAAATCAGCACTGATGGACCCATGCGCGCCTATCTCGCGAAGCTCGTTCAATACAAAAAGAATCCGTCTGCTCTAAAGACCATGGATTTGAGTGAGTACTTCCACATGTGCTTAGCAGCTCACTGGAGCACCGCTGGCACGTTTGTACCCACCAACGTAGATAATCAAATTCGTGAAGGATTGTGGAAGCATCCTGATATCAATAAGTACATTGAGCGCATGGGTCAGCTCACCATCGAATCGTGGAGTTGGGATTATTCACAGGTTACCAACCGCAAGTCTTACAATCCTCACAACGGTCAGGTCATGAGCACTCATGAAGGGACGTGGCTGTCAGTGGCTATTGGTGGCTACATCGCTCTCAAACGTAAGAATCATCCCATGGCACAAGATGTAGCCGATGTGATTTTGGCGGAGATTGAGAAAGAAGAAAAACTGCTGATTGAATTACGCGAGCGTCGTGATCATATCAACTTTTTGCGCTCCAGTGCTTTGATGGCGCATAACTTCGGTGATCTTGATCGAGTCATAGACCAATGGATGATGGAGGCGGACGATCTCTTCCGTTTGCGCATCTACAAACTCGGTCATCAATTGAATGCGGCTTACTCACCCATTCTCGCCTACACCGGCCAAGTGAATAAGAAATTCCTCTCTGTGGAAAATCATCGCCACATGTCCATGCGACAAGCGCGCTGCTTGCGTCGCTCTCATCGTTTCCTGATTCCTGTGGGGCCATTTATGGAAGAGTGGGGACGTGTGCTCGCTGGTGCAGCTGATTTAACGGGTGCTGAAAAAGCCGAAATCATCGCGGCGTTGTTTGAAGGCTTCAATCGCCAGAACCAAGCCAAGGGTTATGCGCGCGCCTATCACGGATTCCTGACAGCATTACCGGGTGGATTGGAGAGTCTCGTGCGCGAACTACCTTTTGATCTTCCCCTGGAGATCAAAAAATCGCCTTTTAATAAGATAGCCGCCATGTCTGAAGAAGAGCTTCTGGCCGACTATCGACAGCAGTTAGAAGACTTCGTTTGTCCATTAACGGGTCTTAAATTCTAGCTACTTAGTGCGCCGTTCCGGCGAATCTGTGTAAATCACTGCACACTTACTAAACCTCAGACTCAAGAGAATCTGCCCCCCTTTGATTAATCTGTATTCAGGTAACGACTGATCCTTTTCAGGGGGTTTTTATGTTGAGTTGGGCACTGACATTTTTCATTTTTTCACTGATTGCCGCTTTGTTTGGCTTCAGTGGAATCGCAGCGACTACGGCCGGTATTGCGCAGATTCTTTTTTATATTTTCCTGGGACTTTTCTTGTTGTCCCTCGTCACGGGGTTAGCCCGGCGTGGAGATAAACTCATCAAAAAAGATCTCTAGGTTAAAGAACGGAGGTCCCATGAAGTTCTTCAGTTTTGTCGGACTCCTGATGCTGATGTCGTGCGCGACGCCAGTGAAACAGAAACCAGTAGAACGTGTTGATCGTAAAGCAGCCGAGACTCCGGTGGTTGCTGAAGAGCGCTCTTGGGCCACACAACGAAATAGTTTTTTTACAGCAATTGGATCGCGCATTAACACGATCGACAGTGAAATACAGAAGATGGAGAACACTCCCGCCCAGGGCACCCTGGCGCGAAAAAATCTGGCTTATCAAAGCATAAGTGAGACGCGAGACCTGCTAGAAGAGGTGCGCGTGGGATTGGCCAAGCTTCGTAAGGTAAGTGAGAAAGACTGGGGCTTGAAGAAGGAAGATTTCATCGCCTCCATGAACGATCTTGAAGCGAAATATGAATTAGTGAAAAAGTTTTATACAGAACAGTAATTTAACCTGCACAACGTTTGATACATGCGAACGGAATCGCTTGCAAAGGCATCAGACAAAAAAAGGAATTTTATGACAATGCAAAAGAAACACGCTGAAGACAACCTTGATATCGTCACCTGCCTCAATGGCGTTTTGGCCAATGAGTATGTGCTCTTTACCAAAACGCTGAACTATCACTGGAACATCACCGGTCCTCGCTTTCACAGCTTGCACACCTTTTTAGAAGGGCAGTACCGCCAGCTTTTAGAAGTGATGGATGAAGTGGCCGAACGTGTGCGGATTTTCGATCAGCGCCCGATCAGCACCATCAAGGGCATGTACTCGCACATGGAGATCAAAGACGGCCAAGACAAGGTACCGAACGCTGAAACTATGTTGCAGAACCTGATGGAAGACCATGTGACCATCCAAAATCAGTTGAAAGAAATTGTGATGGATAAGAATAAGTGCGCCACCGACCCAGGCACAGAAGACTTGCTCGTCGGTTTGCTCCGTAAGCACGAGATGATGAGCTGGATGTTACGTTCGCACATCGTCCAAGACGGAAGATAGTTTAGTCGAATTACTAATCAATGCCTGACGATCGATTGTCAGGCTAACAAAGGAGACACTATGTCGAACAAAGCAAATGAACAGCAGCCCAAGAAAACACCTTATTTGCCGGACCCGAAGCAAGCTCCAGCACGAGAAAAGAAGGCTCCCGAGGTTCCGTTCCGAGAGCATGAGGAAGAGTTCGTCTCTGACCCCATGGTCCCTAAAAAGAACACACCTCAGGGCAAACGGTAAAACGATGGAGTTGTTTAGATAACTACACAATAGGTGCGGGTTAGCTAAAAGAAATTTCGACTCCAATGTCCGATAGTAGGTTTAAGCACAATCCAAGGAGGATCTTATGAACGCAGAACAAGTTAAAGGTAACTGGAAACAACTCACAGGCCAGGTAAAGCAAAAGTGGGGCAAGTTGACGGATGACGAGATCACTCGTGCAGAAGGCAACGCAGAGATTCTCGCAGGTCGCTTACAAGAGCGTTACGGACAGAAAAAAGAAGATGCTCTGGCTTCGGTCAATGAGTTCTTCGAAAAACTGAATCAGAAGTAAGGAGTACTTATGACAAGCATGACTAACTATACGAACGGTAAAGATCTCCAAGATATCAAAAAACAATTGGGGTCTTCACTTGAAGATATCAGCGGACAGGTGGCCCATGTCACTCACGAGTTTACTGATAAGACGATGACGACGATTAAAAAGTATCCGCTCCATACGGCACTCGCGGCCGCAGGAGTGGGGTTTATTGTGGGCGCCCTGGTTGCTCGCAAATAGACGAAACGTGGGGTGGACACTCAATGTGCGCCACCCCACATTAGTCTCAAAAAAGAGGTGTCTATGGGATGGGCCATGATCGCTAAGGGACTTCTGATGATGTCCATGAAGCAAAGAGTTCAACAGGTGAAGACAGAGGAAATCTACGGTAAAGCCGTCTATCTCCCTGCCATCTACTTGATGGTGATGGCACCTGGCGCGCTGTTAGTTTTAGGAAGTGCTCTTTTCGTATCTGCTGGCGTGGTGCAATTCTACCCGCAGTACTTTTACCCAACGGACTTTGTCCTTACGCTAGGAGCGGTGGCCCTTTTAGGGAGTGGCCTGTCTTACTTAGCGTTTCAAATGATTTTGAAGCAAGTTTTATGGCGTGAAGAGACATCTGTAATGACCGCCCCTCAAATTGAGGATAAACTCGCCCAGGCCATTGGCCCTATTAGAAATCAGTTCATGCAGGAGCAGGCCATGTTGATGGCGGCTCTGAGAGAAAAAAAGTCAAAATCGAGAGATCACATTCAGTCTCTCGCTAAAGATGCTCATTAACACTGTTGGAGGATTTATGAAGAAGTTTGGAATTATCATGTTAGCGGTAGGTTTTGTTGTTATGTCGGCAGCTCCTGTTGCTTTCGCTGAAGAAACTGTTGGCGAAAAAGTACAAGCGACTGCTAACGACGCAAAACGCGGCGTGAAGAAAGCGGCAAATCGCGTTGAAGAAGCTGTTTGTATGGAAGGTGACGTGAAGTGTACTGCTGAGAAAGCTGGCAATCGCGTGATCGAAGCTAAAGACGCGACTGTAGATGGCGCTAAAAAGATCAAAAACAAAGTCGACTAGAGTCCATTTCCTAAATGCCATCTGCGGCGTTGCCTGCGTCGATCGGTTGTGCGGCTTACTTTTAGTAAGCCTCCGCCCTCCCTCCTAGGCGCCTAGCATCTGGCTATTTATGAAATGTCCTCAAATCCATCGGGCTCCGCAAGGGGCCCTTTTTTTTGGCTCATTTATCAAAATCTAATCCAAATTTCACAACTCGATCTCCGCAAGACCTGAAGCGATGGCATAATGGAAGGCATGATCCTTTCATTTTTGTTTGTTGCCTCAGTCCTGGCGGCTAATCCTTGTGATGGCGCCAAAGTGGGTTATTGGAAAAATCCTGATGGCAGTCGGGGTGGCTTAGTAGCATCGACCGCAAAAGTTTCTGCCGGGGTCATCATCGGCCCTGAAGCTCAAGTGTGTGGCGAAGCTATCGTTAGTGGCAAAACACATATTTTTGGACGCGCTAAAATTTCTGGCAAAGCTAAGATTAACAACGCAAAGATTTGTCAGGCATCGCAGATCAATGGGTTTGATGTTGTCGACAGTGATTATTACTGTCAGACGGAAGATCCAGAGCCGCCGCATCCGGGGGAAGCAGGAAAGAAAACGCTCTTGGGAGTAGATAGTGATCAGGATGGCGTGAGAGATGACTTAGAGATTTGGATTAATGAAAGGTTTTCTAATACACCATCAGAGGACAAGAGACTGGTTAGACTAGAGTTTAAAGATTTCTCCCGTAGTACATTAGAAATTATGAAGAAGTCTAAAATCAAATCAGAGGTCATTAGACTTGAAACGGAGAATTCTCGAATCGGTGAATGTTTAAGAAATACCGGTTTAAGGGGAAAGCTTTTAGAAGTCTATACGGAATTTGAAGGAAACCTAATGAATACCCAAGAGCGCTACAAGACTTGGTGGGAAGTTCAAAAGTATTTTTCTGGAATGGGAATACTAACAAAAGCAAGAGGCGCGCAAGTTTGTCGGCATAAATGAGGCTCCAATACAGATTGCATTGGAACCTTTAAATCTTAAAGCGTCGTCGGATTGAACTTGTAACCAGAACCGTGGATCGACTCCACGATGTGGGAAACGCTTCCCAGCTTCTTACGAAGCTTACTCACGTGGGTATCCACCGAACGATGGTAAACGTGAATGTCTTCGCCCCAGATATCATTCAACATCTGATCGCGCGCTATCACTTCACCTGGACGAATAGCGAAGTAGAGAAGGATTTTAAATTCCAAAGCCGTGAGGTCAACTTTGTGAAGAGCGCCGGCTTCTTGAATCGAAACTTCCTGGCGGCTCTTGCTGATCTGCAACTCTTTCCACTTGTAGGTGTCGGAGAGCGATTCGCGAAGTTTACTTTTACGTAGACGGGCCTCGAGGCGCGCTCTTAGTTCAAGCGGTGAAAAGGGCTTGGTGATATAGTCGTCAGCACCAGCAGAGAAGCCGAGAACTTTTTCAGAGAGCTCGCTGTGGCCGGTGAGGATAAAAATAGGGATCTGGGCATGCGTGCTTTGCAACTGTGTGCAGAACTCGATTCCGTTTCCGTCCGGAAGTTCGACGTCGAGAATGATGAGATCAAAGGCCTGACCCGTAAGGGCCTTGCCGGCTTCTTGGACGGTGGAGGCCCACACAAGTTCAGCGATAGGTGCGGCGGTTTGCGCCACCATTTGATGGATTTCTTTGCTGTCTTCGACGAGTAGAATTCGATACATTTTTCACCCATTTGTGTCTGAAATTATGACTAAAATGTTATACACTTTCTCCTATGAGAAAAATACAAAATCCCCAATCCGAAATTCCTTTAGAGGGGCTCGAGGGCTTCTACCAAGACTTTCTTACATCACGCGAAACTGAACTGAGTGAGCTACAGTCAGCCTTGAGTCGGGCTGATTTTGCTGAGGTTATGTCCCTCGCCCATAAGTGGAAGGGCTTTAGCGCACCCTATGGCTTCGGGCATTTAGGCTTTCTCGCAGCGGAATTAGAGGAGGCTGCCCGCGATGCTTCCCTTGATTTATGCCAAGCACTTGCTCAAGAAATTTCGGACTATCTTCGCTCTAAAAAGACCTAGATATAACTCTAAGCGTCCAGTCTTTGCTCCACAAACTTCCAATTTACGATCTCCCAGAAAGAAGCAATAAAGGCCTTCCGGTCATTAAGAACATCCAAATAATAAGCGTGCTCCCATAGATCAATGGTCAGCAATGCTTTGGCATGGATGACCACTGGATTGTAGGCGTTAGTGGTGGAAACGATTTCTAGGCCTTCGTTGCGCAACACCAGCCAGGTCCAGCCCGAACCAAAATGATTCAACGCCTGTTCACTAAACGCCGTTTTGAAATTCTCAATGCTGTTCCATTTTTTATCGATCATCTCTTTTAGTCGCCCGTTGGGAGCTTGGTTTTTTTTCGGCGTTAAGCATTTCCAAAAAAAATCGTGGTTCCAAACTTGCGCGGCATTATTGAAGAGTGTTCCGGAAGAGTTGATGAGTAATTCTTCTAGCGGCATGTTGGCGCCAGGATGGGCCGACATGAGTTCGTTCAGTTTATCCACGTAGCCTTGATGATGTTTGTGATAGTGCACACGCAGGGTTTTTTCTGAGATGTACGGTTCCAGTGCGTTGAGGGCATAGGGCAGCGGGGTGAGTTGGTAGGTCATAACAGGCTCCTTAACTTAAATGTGAATCCACCCGTGGAATGTAGAGTCTCATGTAAAGCACACGTAGGACGGCAAAGGCGGCAGGGGCAACAAACAGCCCCATCAGGCCGAACCATGCACCCATGAGAAGAATAAAAATAATGAGAGGAACTTCCGGAAGATCGCTTTGGCCTTTCATGATCATTGGTAGGATCACGTAGCCTTCGAGAATCTGCGTGACGATGAAGACGGCGATGACTCCCGGAACCAATTCAGGATTCGAGGTCATGGTAATGATCGACGCTGCGGCTACTACGATCATCATGCCTACATAAGGAATAATTCCCAGCACAGCGGTCAACAGTCCATAGATCGCCCAGTAGGGAACACCTACGATCCAAAGTCCCAAACCGGTGATCACACCGATGGCGAGCATGTCGAGAAGCTGGCCTTTGAACCAACGACGCATGACTTGGGCGCTTTCTTGCAGGACACTCGAAGCGAGAGAACGATTTTTTTGCGGAAAAGAGCGCACCAAACTTTCAAAATAAGTTTTCGCGTGAATACCGGTGTACACCCCAATCAAAATGTCGAGTGCGACACTGGTCACAGCAAAGAAGCCACTTTGAATATAGGCGAGGGCGCTGGTCATGGTGAAGGAGAAGTAACGGGAAGGATTAAATTTCGTGGTGTAGTCGCGCAAGACCGGATAGTCCTGCGTAAGCGTATTGATTTGGGCAGACACTTGTTGGGCGATGTCCGGGTATCTCTCGAGGAGAACCATGCACTGTTCAGAGAGCACGGCCCCGAGCAGAGTGATCAGTCCTCCGAAAAAGGCGAAGAGGATGGCGAAGAGAAAAAAACCACTCAACGAGCGGGGAATGTTGTAGCGCTCGCTCATGCGCTCAATTGTGGGCGCAGAGAGAATCCCAATGCCAATCCCGACGAGCGCATGAAGTAAAACAAAACGCGATATAAAAATCAAAACAATAAAGGAGAAGACAAAAAGCAGCGCTGACATTGGGCCCAGTGAACTCTTAAATGTAGCTGACCGCATTTTGTCCCTCCTTGGATTAGATGCTTAGTGCGAGGTCGTAATCGTAAAACCTTCCAGACGTTGAACGTGGGCTTCCTGCATCGGGAGAAGTTCGGTGCGGATGTAAGATTTTTGAGCAGGCGTTAAGCTCATGCTGTTAAGCATGTCTTTGTACATGTTCAATCCGTACACTTCACCTTCGCGTAGAGCAGAGATGGCCGCAGTGTTTCCCAGGATTTTAGCGGTGGCCACAAAAGCCTCCACGGCGGTGCCCCACATGCCCGAACCTTTTTCTGGCTCGAAGCCTTCGTCTTCAAGCTGGGCGGTCCAGTACTCGACGGCGTCTTGGTGATCATGGAGAAACTTTTCCAGACGACGGACTTCCGGATTAGTTGCGAGTTTATCAATCACTTGGCGATAGGCCTCAGTGGCGGAAATTTCTCCGCGCAAAATACCTGCGATATCGCTGATGGCCTGGACCTTAGGTTCGGGGACCACAATCCCTGTGATGTCATAACCGTTCATAGGACCTCCTTAGCCATTTTTTTCATTGTTCTTATCGGCCAGCATCTTTTCGACCTCGGCTTGCATGTTCAAGAAATCCAACATCATTTTATTGTCATCTTTGCGTGTGCCTCCGCGAGAGCTACGACGTGGGGGACGAGTCATATTATCTTGGGCCATACGGTGATAATTTTTGTGTGACATGAAAATCTCCTTATTTACACGTATGAGAATTTCTGAAAGAAATTCTGTTTCTGCTTTTTTTGGTATTGGGTTCTGACGAGCTCTTCGGCTTCGATGCCATTGATGAGCTTACGGATTTGACCGCGCACGTAGGCGCAACGGCCCTGGCTCGGCTTTTCAGTCACGAGAGCTTTCTTTGATTTTATACACTTTTTCATGCTGATCTCCTT
>JAKFUR010000171.1 GCA_021732585.1 Bacteriovoracaceae bacterium | reverse complement strand
CACCGTTAAGGCGTCGGATGCTGTGCTTGATTATGTTCTGCGCTTGTTAGAAGAATCTCGCCGCTCAACAGAGTTGCGTCCGCTCTCTCCACGTGCAGGACTGGATGTTGTGCGCGCTTCGCGGGCATGGGCCTGGACTCACGGACGCGATTATATTTTGCCTGAAGATGTGCAACATATTTTCGCAGCTGTTGTGGGCCATCGTCTCCCATTGCAGGAAGCAGGGTGCGCTGAAGAGCATCGCCTGGGTCGCGCACTCCTGGCAAAAGTTCCTGTGATCTAAATGGGTCTTAAGCGATTCATTCAACAACGCATTCGTCGCAAATCCCAGGTGTACCTGCGTCCTACCATTGAAGGTTGGTGGTGGATGGGCACGTTATTGGTCTTAATGTTGATGGGCTGGGGTTACACCAATAATCTTTGTCTCGCTTTGGGCATGCTCTTGTCAGCTGTGACGGTCGTCCTGTTGATGGAGGCGCACTTCAATTTAGATGGAATGCGTTTGAACGTGTTGTTGGTTGAAGACCAGCACCAAGGGCATGCAGCACCCTGGCGTTTATGGTGGCAGGCCAAACGTTCGCGTGCCCGTCATAAACTTTTTTTGCAATGGGATGGCGAAGGCCCCGCGGGAGAATTTTCAGTTCCTGCCAAGACGGAGGGTGAAGCCCACGGTGCTTGGGAGTTTTCCAAACGCGGAGTTTGGCGGAATACCCATGTAGTGCTGACGTCAACCTACCCGCTTGGATTATTCCGCGCGTGGAGTTATCACAAACTGCCCTCAGAGGCTTGGGTTTATCCGCAACAAGTTTCGGGCAGCGTGCCGAATCGTTTTTGGGACGAAGGCATTGGCCAGACGCGCGCTTTCGAATCTCACTCCGGTGATGAACCGGGAGAGTTTCGCCGCTATCAAGAAAGCGATTCTCCCACCCGCATCGCTTGGAAAGCCATGGCGCGCGGTTTACCACCTCACTCAAAAACCTTTGTAGAAGAAAAATCCCAACGCGCATTTTATCAATGGCCTTGGGGCAACGGCGATGAAAATGCGCGTAGCCGACTGGCGTACATGATCGAACAACATTATCGCGGGCAGGAGAGTTGGGCCCTTCAGATTCATGGCCAGACGTTGCCGCCTGATAGTGGGCCTCTTCATCGACAAAAATCGTTACGAGCGCTCACGGAGGATAACGGATGAGACGCTATCCTTGGCATCATCCTTTGGTCCTCTTCGCCCTATCCTGGGTGATTTATATCGTCTTGGTTTGGGAAGAAGTCACCTTACCAACTCTTTTCACCGTGGCTGCTGTTATTTTAGTGAGACTTACTCATCGAACTTTACCGGATGTGGTTCCAAAAATTGCAGGTTTAGTTTTATTTGTTCTCGCCTTCGTCAAACATGGTCGCCACGTGAATCCCGAGATGGGGCTCAATCTTTTGCTGGCAGTTGTTGCTCTTAAGATGTTGGAGGCACGCAACGGTCGTGACTGGCGCATGCTTACGCTGGGAACTTTTTTACTATGGGCGACGGGTGCGTTGTTCATTAAAACCCCACTTTATTTTTTGTGCGCCATTCTCGGTTGTGCCGTCGCACTCATGGCCTTGGTTAGAGGCCTTGGTGAAGAAGTCGCCGTCAGTTGGAAAGAACTTTGGGTATGGGTGTTGCGAGCCGCTCCACTGGCCGTGATACTTTTTTTCTTGTTGCCGCGCTTTAGTGCGGGACTTTGGGTGCCACCACAACCTATGCCGGAAGGAGTCGTTGGGTTTAGCGAAGAAGCTCGACCCGGCGATGTGAGTGAATTGCGCACCACAGGTGAGCTGGCGTTTCATGCCACAATTACACCGGCCCCGGCCAAACGTGATCTCTATTGGCGTGGCATGACCCTCACGGGGCATGATGGATGGAATTGGTTTCCCATTCCGCGCGATGAGGATTGGGGATCGTTTGATGATGCAGGACGGATTCCTGGCGGCAACTGGTGGCGCCAGGATATCATTCACAAGCGTGAGGTACGCCGGGCCTTTGGACTTGATTGGCCACAATGGTGGGAAGCCGGCGCAAAACAAGCTCCGGCGGGTGACAGTGCGACGATGAAGTTCTCTTCTTATCGCACCCTTCGTCGGTACACAGCATTTTCTGCAGGAAATAATGGCGCTCCCCTGCTCTTGAAACAAAACGAAAAAGAGAGTTTGAATTCAATTAATAAACGTAGACTACCCGCAGCGCTCTCTCAATTTAGTGGGACTAATTTGCAAGATGCGCAGACCTATCTGGCAAAATTTTTTCGAGAACAAGGTTACACCTACTCCCTTGCACCTGGGAAAGTCTTGAGCTTGACCGCATTCTTTGATGTCAAAAAAGGCTGGTGCGCTCATTATGCATCTACGACAGCGTTAGTCCTGCGCTCCTGGGGATTCCCTGCTCGTTTGGTGTCAGGCTACTTAGGCGGGTCTTTTAACTCTTTCGAGAACTACTACAGCGTGACTGAAGATGATGCGCACGTTTGGGTGGAAGCCTGGGACGGCACACGCTGGCAGCGCATTGACCCTACACTGTGGGTCGTTCCGGAACGGGCCGAACTTGATGGCGGCGAATTCTTTCGTCAGCGAAGTGCCGCTGGAATTTTTGATCCGCGCTCTCTTCCAGCGTGGGTGCGCGATACTCAAATGTGGGTCGACTCTATCAACTACCGCTTTCTTGTATGGAGCGAAGAGTTTGACCGTGATCGACAAAAAAATTGGGCCGAGAAGCTCAACTGGGATCTCAGTACGTTCTACATGGCAGGACTGTGGACTCTACTTGCGAGCATTCTCGGGTTTTGGTTCTGGGAGTACTGGCGCTCGCGGGTACCCGTCAGCTCACAGGGAGAACGTCAGTTGACTTGGAAGGTATTCGAGAAATGGCTTGAGCGGCAAGGAATGAATGTTTCACCACTTGAGGGGCCGCGCGCTTTACGAGAGTCACTGCAAAAAGAAAATTTTCCGCATAAAGCTAAAGCCGATGCGTGGCTGGGCCAATGGATGGCGAAGGTGTATGCGGCAGAGCCCGTCGCGAAAGATTTTAAAAAATTGCGGGATATGTTGAAAGACTAAGGCTTTTCTTCGCTCGGTGGTGGCGCGGCTGCTGCAGCTGCCGCTTCAGCCGCTTTACGGCTCTCTTCATCAGCTTTTGCTTTCTCTTCAGCTTCCAATTGTGCTTTTTGCTGATTGAGGAGCTCTTGCCACTTGCCCTTGTTAAGCGTTTGGAAATTTTCCAATTCGGTGAGTTTGGCGGTATCGAGGTCTTTAAAGAAAATAGAGTTCACAAACCGGCGCAAAGATTTTTTCTCTGTCTCGCCGATCCCATTCACGACGCCATAATAGCTCGGAGCTTTTCCTAGTTGAGGATGTTCCGCGACTGTGATGTAGCCCACAAACGGGTCTTCTACCCGCAGGACGGTGCCGACAGGAAGCGCGCGATTGCAGTTAAACACCAGGTCCGTTTCAGAGATCTGCACGAGGTTGATGACCTCTTCGATCTCGGCGATAGACATCGGGTGCGTTTTTTTAATGAAGACCCGTGGTGAAGGAATTTCTGTTGTTTGGACGGCCACTGCTGTTTTAAGTTTTTTATCGAACACAGAAGCCATCTTAAGCAAAATCTCAGGCCCCACTGGACTATCAACCGCCATGATTTGAGGATACGCGAATGATGCCTGCAGTTCTTTAGAAGTAGCCGTGGCATTGAAGACCACCAAAAAAGGTGGGTCCTTGGCCAGTTTCTGTTTGAGAAAGCTTATGATCGACCCCAGCATAGACATGTCGTTCAGTGGGCCTTCGATTTTCTCGCCTTCTTTGGGAACATCGAGCGCCAAGGCAATCACCTGAGGACGTTGTCCGTCGATCTCAGCAGCGATATCTTTCAGAAAAGGCTGACATCGAATGGCATAGCCGTACTTATCTGTGCGGCCTAGGTTTTGGTAGAAAATCATCTCGCGATCGATCACCAGCACTCGGACTGTTTTTTGCTGTGATCGGTCCGTGTTGTCTTCCAACCATGCCGCAAGAGCTTTTTTCGCCTTAGTAACGGCGTGCTCGCGCTCTCCTTCAAGTTCTTTGATTCGTTGCGGGTCATCACCTTCTATTTTAATTAGTGGGTCAACCCAAGCAAACTGCGCATCAACAGCGTACTTAAAATTGTAAAACAAGAGAGACTGCGAGCTACTTTTAATTTTTACCAAGTTCGATGGGATGAGTTTTTTCTGCACCCAGTGGTGCTTCACTTTAAGCTCTTCGGCCGGACTAAGATTCAGATTGGTTTCAAAGTGAATTAAATCGGAAGCGATGAAGCCCACTTTACACAGATGTCCCGCCACCAATTCTTTGCTGATCTTAGCTGTGGCGTAGCCGTGCTCTTTTGCCTGGCCAGGTTTGATCAAACTGATGGCATCAAAAACCACATCAAAGGTTTCCGCACTTTTAATATGGTTTACATTCACGCCCGAAAGAAAACTTTCTTTCACTTGATCGGGCGGCGAGAGATAGTCATGAAGACCCACGACTGCAAAGTTGTGCTGACTATTGGTTCTGACCAAAAGCCGCGAGAGATGCACATAATCGTCAGTAAATTTTGAGTAATCGATAAAAACAAGAGACGGTTTAAGTTCGAGAACTTTGATGATTAAACCTTGAATTCGTTCTGGGGTATGTTCGGCCAGCTGCTCTAATTTGAGCTCTGGATAAAGTCTTTGAAACTCAACCGCCAGCACTTTGAAGTAAGCGGTGTCATCTCCGAGATAAAGGACCTTTTTCCCGTCTGCGGCCATATCTTATGATAGCACGCTGCCAATAAAATCTATGTGAAATTTGAGAGTTTTTGAAGGCTTAGCAAATACTCATAGTAGGCCTTGTCACGAGGGTTTTGATGAAGAGGCAACTTCTTGAGGAGGTCCTCCAGGCGAACTTGCCCTTCGCGGCTCGCCCATTGTTCCTCACCGTAGAGTGAAACGGAGCGGCCCTGACGGTTTTCGACCACGAGGGCATCATAAAATTGGCCCGCTTCTTCGATGATTTCTTCATGAGCTAAGTGCCATGGGCCTTCAAAGAGGTAACGACGAACGGACAAGATATCTTTATGAGGACTAAGAATGAAACGAGAGGGAGAAGTGAGTTGTGCTGAGATGTTCTTGAGCCCTTCAATGATGGCTACCCCTCCAAAGCCTGCCATAAGAAAAACATCGCTAGAGAGTATGTCTGAGATCTGATCATTTCTTTGCTCGAGTATATTATAAGAAAATCCCCTTGGAATATCCGCTCCTACTCGTTGTTTGAGTAATTGAATGACTGATGATGAGGGGTCTACAAATTGAATGTGTTTAAAAGCCCTGGTGTGGCCTGCGTGAAGACCTGCCAACCCATGATCGCAACCTATATCCCACAATCTCTCCCCTGCCCCACACAGTGTTACGAGACGGCCAAGTCGATGGGAAGGAAGTGGATTTCTAGAACTCATAATGCTGACCATACTTGGCGTCGTTCTCTTCTGTGAAGAACTTGCGCACAAAATATTGGCCGGCACGAATGGTAGTGATAAAGCCGTGTCCCTCAAGTGAGCGAACGGCGTGGATGACATCGTCTTGAGACATGTTTAACAGGCGAGCGAGCTCATGGTAGGCGTTCAGTGGCCCGATACCATGGCCGCGATAAAGATTCGCGCGACACCAAACCTGACGATACAGAAGCATCAACAAGACGGTCTCACTGCGACTAAGCTTTACGTGAGGAAGAATCTCATCAAAGAACACATCAGGAATTTCGCTGAGAGTAGGTGTATCGGTAGGCACTTCACGGGCAGGCAACGATGAATCATCACCTTTTTGGCGGGACTTATACATCGAGAGAATCGAGCGTATGTCTTCCACAAATGCCTCCACATATATTATTGACCTAATCGGAGATCCTCACAAGCCCTGGGCCACTATTTCCGCAACTCGATCGAATTCGCTCAAGTAATAACCTTGGCATTCCGACAGGTTTAGTCGGAGGATTCTGATGAAATTTGTCGCGTTTTGGTTAAGTGGGGTCATGATCACATCCTGTGCTCAATTCAAATCTCCTACCGACCCCTACCGTCGCATCTCATCTGTTGAAGCCCAGTACTCCGTAGAAGACCTGCAGCTTGAAATGCGCAGTAAGTTTCAGACCATCGAATTCACCACCTTGTCGGCCTATGAAGGCCTGGCGAAATTTGATGAACATCTCGACTCAAGTCCTGGGCCGCTTGAAGAAAACCCTCATTATGCAGGCCTCCTCGCTGCTCGCGCTCAGATTGAAGACTTAGAGCTAAGCATTCTTGATCTACGGAATCAGCTCTACGAGGGTGTGCTCAACCCGTCTCTAGCGACCGATGAGCGTCTCAAGAATATTGAGCTTCTCAAGAGCACCATACCAAGTTCTAAAAATGATCTCGATGCTCTCATTTTTCAACACTTCCATGAAGATTTTCTCAGCTTTACCAAACAAATCCTGATGGATCTCACTAAGGTTGATGACGAAGTCGTTAAAAAATCTCTCGAAGCTTTGTATACAGAACTCAACGCTTATTATGGGCCGCTTGAAGAGCGCAAAAGTATGCAAGTCGATTGGCGCACACTTACGGTCAAAGCACGCCATGGGCTTAAAGAAAACTCTGATTGGCTGACGGCCCGTCGCAGTTACCAACACCAAGCGCTAGAAATGCTCGCCGATCTGCAGGCCGCAAAAACTCAAAAGCAAGTCGCTCCCAAGTTTTTTCCATCGCCTGATCGTGCCGGTAATATTGTCGGCACAGAGTTCCCTGCCAAAGTATGGTCACTCACGTTTGATGATGGCCCAGGCGAAAGCACCTCTAAGAAGGTCCTTTCTCATCTAGAAAGTCATGGACTGAAAGCTACTTTCTTTCAACTGACTTCTAAAGTTAAGGAACTTCCGGCGATAGCAAAAGCCATTCGTGAAGGGGGGATGGAGTTGGCTTCGCACTCGTACACTCATCGTCAAACCCCGAAGCTCTCCCTTGAGCAGCGCGATTGGGAAATTCAAACGGCTGCTAGTGACCTCGCCGTTCTTCATCAGCGTCCTATAAAGTTCTATCGTCTTCCCTACGGTGCCGGAGTTTCGAATCCAGATATTCGCAATCGGATTGCCAAGGCCAATCTCATCCATGTGTTTTGGAGCGTCGATACCCTCGACTGGATGGCACAAGCTCCCTCTGAGATCGTCGAACGCACGATTAAACAAATGAAGGCTTCGAGACAAGATGCCGGTGTGATTCTGTTCCATGATATTCATGAACGCACAGTGATCGCTTCAGAAGAGATCATGCGCTATCTCAAACAAGACTCTCGTCGTGTGTGTACGCTGGAAGAAATCGTCTCCGCGGTCAATCGTGGAGCGAGTCCTTGTCCGGCCAATTAAGACTTGAGTTCTTGAATTCGCTTTAAACCGGCGGCAAATCCATGGTCAATGTAGTCAGGGGCGCGACTCGCGAAGCCGTCTAGGGCCGCCCTAGTGACGCCGCCTTTGGAGGCAACCTCATTAATTTTTTGCTGCATGCTCAACGGATCGTTTTCTAACCCAGCAAGTGCTCCTTGCCACGCCTTAATCAGAATCTTGCGAGAAAGCTCCCCGTCGCCCCCATGAGCACTGGCAAACTTCGCAGCATCATCAATCCAAGAGAAAAGAAATGCCGGCGAGCAACCTGCGTGAAGAGTGTACACGTCCATCAAGTCTTCGCTGACTTCGGGTGCAAGACCTAAGTTTTGTAAACGTGCGCCCCAGGTTTGTTGTCCCTGCCAAAGCGCCACACCGTTTCCTGTCGCCACGGCCAAATTCGGCATGACTCGTAAAAGTTGAGCGGCGGGGAAAAACGTCTTCAAGCGCGCGATACTCACCGCCGCTAAAAGTGAAATCACCGTCGTCTCATAAGTCAGACCACTCAAGGCCGGTGCGGCCTCGGAGAGTTTCTGGGGCTTGAAACCTAAGATGACAGCGTCGACTGACGGACGATGAGTCGCATCTGCCAGCACCACACCATTCAATTTTTTTGCCAGCGCCTGAGCTTTTTCAATACTTGGATTCCAGCAAATAAACTGCAAATCCTGCTGCGCGCGGGAGAGACCTAGTGCAAAAGCACTGGCCATATTTCCGCAACCCCAGACGAGAACTTTCATACGCCTAACTCCAAAGGAGCACCGTGCCTCATGGTGTTCACAGCAAAAGACCTCACGAGAAGATATTGATCCACCCATGGCCCCCAAGCACCCAGCGGCGGATGCTCCCCATCATGCAAAAGTGCGCGCATGTGATGCTTCAAGGAATCGGCCGGAAGGGCGAGTGCGAGAATCTGTGATCTAAATTGAGAACCACCAGAAATATACAGCGAGCTAATATGAGGGTTTTGTAAAATCTCATTCAATTCAGTTTTGCCTGCGAGGTAAACTTCGAGATTGGCCTTAGCAAAACCATTGTGCCAAGCGAGCTCGCAAAGTCCTTTCCAATGGGCATAACTTTCGTTGCTCGTGCAGGCAATCGCCACGCCTGAGCCGGCAGCGAGCGCACTCAAGAGATGTAAAAGTGCCGGCAACTTCGCCTGGATTTCGCCAACGATGAACACACTGGCTTCACGAGGCAAGTCTTTGCGGTTGTAATTGGTCTGTCCAGGAATGCGTAAGTTGGCATGGGGCTCTTGCAAATGGGCCGACCAATGGGTTTGGCCCCAGTCTATAAAGCTCTTCAACTCACGTTTGTTAGCTTCGCTGACATCACCTGTGAGAGTTTCAAATTTCGACAACACCGTTTGAGCGAATTTAACCCAACGAGTTTGGCGAGAATTTTTTGAGAGACCACTTGCGCGTGGGATTTCAAAGCGGAAGCCGCTGCCATTGGACCAATTCACTGCAGGCGAAATTGCTTCAGCGGTCGCATTCACATGGAACTGCCCCATGTAATCCACACCACCCGCTTTAGGCCCTGTACCGGAAAGTTTAAATCCGCCGAAAGGTTCAATCGCCACACGGGCACCGGTGTTTGGGCGATTCACATAGAGATTGCCGCATTTCAATTCAAGTGTGAGGTAATCAATATCATCTTGTGACTGCCCGTAAATACCACCGGTGAGACCATACTCCGTGCTGTTGAACAGCTCCACGGCTTCATTGAGATCTTGATAAGGCACGATGTGCACCACCGGCCCAAATATTTCACGTCGTGCCCAAGAGTCAGGATGACGAGCGCGTGATGCCGGCAATTCTATCAACACCGGGCCTACGGCAAAAGTGCCCTGGTCTTCCATCGAACGATTCACCCACACTTTACCACCGTAGGTTTGTGCTTCTTCGCAGGCAGCTGCGACAGCGGCACGCACGCGAGCTTGATCAGCAGCTGTGATCAGTGGATTCACGAGCACATGAGGTGATGTGGCCGGGCCCACTTCCAAATCATCAATGGCCTTCACTAAACGTGTCAGCAACGAGTCTTTGACTTCGGTATCGACGAGCACACGAGAACAGGCCGAGCATTTTTGGCCCGCATGACCGAAGGCGCTGTAGAGAATTCCTGAAACGGTTTCGTCTTGCTCACAGTTATTCGTCACGATAATAGCGTTCTTGCCGCCCATCTCGGTGATCACTTTTTTGAGAAGCGTAGCACCGGTCATAGGATGAACCACCGGCTGCAAAGAGGCCGTGCGATAGATCCACTGGCCAACAGCTTTAGAACCCGTGAAAACAATGGTCGCGACATGAGGGTCTTGCACCAAGGGCGCTCCTACCCGTTCGCCATCTCCTGGCATAAACGCCAGTGCCGTTTTGGGAACACCACAGGCGTAAAGCAACTCAACGAGCTCACGCGCGATGAGCGGAGTTTGTTCTGCAGGTTTCAAGATCACAGCATTGCCGGCCACTAGTGGCGCCACGGCCATACCACAAGGAATCGCTAACGGGAAATTCCACGGCGCGATCACAGCGGTCACTCCGCGAGGAGCGGCACCTTTCAAAATATCTTTCCAGCGTAGCTCTTCACGTGCGTAGAAATTCAAGAAGTCGATGGCCTCATCCACATCGGCCATGGCCTCGCCCCAGGTCTTGCCGGCTTCGAACACAATCAAAGCAGCAAGCTCATCACGCTGCTGCCACATACGATCAGCAGCTTTTAAAATGACACCTACACGCCAGGCCAGCGGCTTCTCAGTCCAGCCATTGCCGTTTTTCATGCCCTGATAAAAAGCTTCAGCGGTTTTATTTGCGACACCTGGAAGCGTTTCGGCCACCACACCTACAATAAGATCAGGATGCGAGCTGCATGGAATTTTATCTCCCGTGGTTGCTCTGAATTCAGTTTGTTTGCTTTCAATCTGCGCGCGCATCTTCGTGAGGGCCACTTCGAACTTGGCCAGCTCGCTTGGAATATAAAGTCGCGTGGGTGTGCAGTTTTTAAAACCAGAATCCAAGCGTGCTTCCAGATCATCACGCTGCAAAACACCTTGCTGAACTTTTTCCTGATGAGTCGCCAGGGGTGTTTGAAAAGCTTCCTTCTTATTATGCGAGCGCATGATGGTGAGAATTCCCACCTGTGATGAGTTCTCCATAATCCGCCGAACGAGATACGCCATCCCTACGAGCAAGTTCCCGATGGGCATATAGTTTCGTGTCGGCCAGCCCATGTGAGCAAGACCGTGCGACAAGGCTTCATAGGTCATGTGCAAACATTGGTGCTCAATGGTCGGCGCACCCGGATAATGCAGCTGGCGAAGCGCTTCGACAAAACAGTGGTCCTGCAAATTGTGGGAGCCCACGGCCAATTGAAGCTCATTCGGATGGGCCAAGGCCATACCGGCGAGCTGTCGGAAATGAAGATCAGATTCTTCTTTATTCAAAAACTGGGGGGCGTGATGAGAATGAACTTCGGCTTCAATTGTCTCGGCATCCCAGTAGGCACCTTTCACCAACCGAATCGGCATACGTACGCCGCGTTCGCGAGCGAGTGTAATAATATCGTTTAAGTGAGGAGCTCCATCGCGCAAGTAGGCCTGCAACACAATTCCAGTGTCACTCCAACCAGCGAGTTCGGGAGTTTCAAGAAGAACGCGGCGGTAGATGCGCAAAACGAAATCACGATAGTGGTAGTGTTCTGCATCGATGTTGATGAAGACCTGTTCACGGCGGGCCTCCACCAAAATCTGCTTGAGGCGTGGGGCCACTAGGTTGTAGGTGAAGTCAAACGCATGCGGTTTAAAATCACTCGCGAGAGCTGAAACCTTGATTGAAACGTGGGCTTTATTAATGCCCGCACTGTTGCGCTCTCCTGGCTGAATATGCACTTTCAATCCGTGAACAATCGCCAACACTCGTTTGAGGTACTCATCTGCTTCTTCTTCCGACACCACGAGTTCGCCCAGCTGATCAAGAGTGGCCTCACGGCGAGTTGAGTGGAGGTCGTGAAGAGTTTTGTCAGAGGATGCAATGGACTCACCGGCGATAAAGCGTTTCGCCATTTTCTTCACCATGGCACGTACGACACCTGCAAGCAGACCTGCTGGTAAAAAGCGCACCGCCTGCAAAGCGATATTCAAACCCATGCTGTAAGCACGGGGCAAAGGTCGCACGCCGCCGTTCTTAATGCCTTTGCGACGCAAGCGCTGATCGTCTTCCTGGAGACGACGAAGGGATTCGATCAAATTGCGCTTCACCTCAAAGCCTTTCTTGTCATGATCAAGTGACGGCAAAAGAGCGAGGAATTTCAAGAGGTGAATGCGGATCAGAGCAAAAGTCGCTGTGAGACCGAGGCCCCAATCGGATACGCGCTCAAACATAGTCGGGCGATAGGCCTGCACGTGACGAACGAGCTGCTGCAATTTTTCTTTGGTCAACGTCTCAACTTCACGCCATTTATCTTCCTGTTGCCAATCGAGCAGTTTGTGAGTTTTTGTGACCCAATTCCACTCCGAAGGGAACTGGCGTGTATCAAGCGTGCTGATGGTCGCGGCATGTGCCTTCAGTGCAGCATCGCTGTGCCCTTCACGCTCAAGGGCATCCAACAAGGTCAACTCACGAGAGAGCCGACGTGAAGCCGCGTAGATTTTTTTCTCTACCGGTAGAACTCCCAACAACACCGGAAATCCATTGACGAGAATTTCACGACGAAAGCCGGCCGTCGGTGCGGCCAATTTAAGGTCATGCAAAAAAGCAGTAAACTCAGGTGCGGCTTCGTTATTGACGAGCAACCAAGCCAGATAATCTTCTGGTGCTACAAGTTCGAATCCGTTCTCCAGATTCTTGCGCACAATTGAGTAAACTTCCGCCAAAATTGGGGCAGACATAGAGGCCTCCTGAGCAACCTTACGAGGGGCTCAGTTTACTCTTGCACCCGCTTGTTCGCAAAGGCGTTTGACCAGGCAAAACCAGCGGTCTAACATCTATATGTGAAGTTCAATTTGGCCCTCGCTATTGCCGCACTTAGTTTAACGCTCTCGCTTGACGGGAAAGCGGCTGCGTATTCTATGGCCGACCTTGAGGCCCTTGAAAAAGAACAGTCCTACTCAGAGTTTTTTGCTCACGCCTTAGATATTCGCCCCTCTGAGCGCAATGATTACTGGAAGACCATGGTCCAGAACATGGGCGAAGGGTTGCTGAAGGCCATGGCCGCCAAGAACCGTCTGGAGCGCAGTGACTTTCAGCAAATGGAAGAGCTGGCCGGCTGGAGTGTCCTCAGGACAAATGAATTCTTTCGCTTGAAGCGCCAAGAAGTGGCGATGCGCTGGTTCACTCAATGTTTCAATGAAGATGCCAATCCAGCTTCACCTTGTTGGCAAGATGTGGTCACGTTCTGGGAAATCGGTCGCCAAGAACCAGATCTAGCTGGGCGCTTACTGACGTTGATCTCACCCCGTCTGCCTCTCTCTGTGCCTCAAATTGAGAATCCGGCCCACAGGGCCCGCACACTTGTTACGCCCCTTTTTATTCTCAACCCTATCATTCGTTCTTCTTTGGCAGAGCTCCAGTGCAAAAAGCCTGATGTTCAGCAAGTTGTGTGGAGCGCTCTTCGCCAAGAGTGGCTCAATAATATTAAAGGTAAAACACTTAGTAGCATCCTGGCGCAGGTGGCCCATGCTGATTGTTGGCCTGCCCTTGTACCAGCGGCCCACGAGCTTTGGTCGAAAGGTGCGGATAACGACACTCTCACTCTTTCTTATCTTCTCCTTAAGTCCCAGCAGGCGCTTACCCCCCTGGAAAAAGATCTCTTTCAGCTGCACTACCTGCTCGGATCACCCGCGCGAGGAGAGACCTTTAACCTCGCCTGGAATCGTGTGCAGGAGTTGGCCACCCAGCCAGCGCAGCGGGAAGCGATCATGAAAGTACTGAAGGCCTGGCATCCTTTGCCAGGAGATCTCTTCACCGACCTCGACCTGACCAAGCGGCGCACTGTCGCTCGTCACCTCCAGCGCTTCTTTCCAGAATATTTGGATTTCTATGCTCGTACTTGCGTAGAGTTTTTTGGGGGCAAGCGGCGCTTTCCCGAAGGGAATCCTGCCAGCAACTGCCATGAGCTTTTTGAGCTTGCAGGCCAAGAGAAGGGCCTGCTACCTGGTGCCACCGTCGAAACCTTCAAGCAGTCGCTGTAGAAATCGCGATCTTCGTCGTTGCCTTAGTTCCTCACCGCCTCGACTTACAACTAGCAAGCCTTCGGCGGATCGTCCTAGGCGCCTAGAACCTCATCGATTTCCAGAACGATTGCATAAAAAAGGGCCCCCGAAGGGGCCCTTGTCGTGAATCAATCTTGCGATAGATTCGTGGCGACTATTTCAAGTGGTTAGAAACGAGCTTAGTCATTTCGAACATAGAAACAGATTTCTTGCCAGCGAAAACTGCTTTGAGTTTGTCATCAGCGTTGATTGTGCGGCGGTTTTTTGCATCTTGAAGATTGTGCTTCTTGATGTAAACCCAGATCTTCTTCACAACTTCAGTGCGAGGCAATGGAGAAGCGCCTACGATTTCAGCGAGAGCTGCTGACGGAGTCAACGGCTTCATGAAAGCTGCGTTTGGCTTACGAGCAGTTTTCTTCTTTGGAGCAGCAGCTTTCTTAGCTGTAGCTTTCTTAGCAGTTGCTTTTGGAGCAGCAGCTTTCTTAGCAGTTGCTTTTTTAGCTGTAGCTTTCTTAGCTGTAGCTTTTTTAGCAGTCGCTTTCTTTGTTGTCTTCTTAGCCATGGAATAATCCTCCTAAAGTGGGAACCGTGTGGTTACCCGTGTGTATAAAACGTAGGTCTTGAAACCTATTAACTCACAACTTTTTCCCATTCGACAATAGACGAGCTCACACCTAGTTGATTCCCGGTCTTACGGTAGCCGTGGGACTCATTAAGGG
>JAKFUR010000158.1 GCA_021732585.1 Bacteriovoracaceae bacterium | reverse complement strand
TGGGAATAGTACCACCGGCCTTCGTTCCAACTCCGACCATCGCCAAGCTTATGCCTTCCGGAATTTTAAAAGCTTCGGTATCGGCATTATCTTCACCGTCAGTGATGATCAAAATATTGCCACTAACAGCTGAGTCTTTAGGATCAAAGTATTGAACGGCTTCCTCGATTGCAATACCAACGGAGGAACCTGCATTCATGTTGCGTAATTCTTTGACGCTGTCTAGACGCGCATCAAGCAAATCAAGATCGGATGTGAAGGGCACAAGCTTTTTTGTTATGTCCGCAAAGATCATGATGGAAACTTCGTGACCTACCGCCTTGCGTACAAAATGCTTGGCAACCAAAACAGCTTTCTCTAAGCGATTAGGTCTTACGTCTTCAGTCAGCATCGACGTTGATGTATCAATGAGAATGATCGTTTTGTCTTGGCGAACTTTGCCTTTGATTTTTATTTCACCCGAGCGTGGATCCAGCAATACAACTGATAGCAAGACAAAGCCCCCCACCATTAAAACTGACGATATGACATGAAGAAGGCGACGCCGAAAAAACCAGTGCGACTTCACCCATTCAAAAAAAATTTTTTCATTCCACAGGAAAGCACCTGTTAAGACAAAAATACAAAAGAGCAGCCAAGGCCACAGATTCGATTGAAGAAAAATCACGCGACCTCCCTAAGCAAGAGCCGACGAAGTGATTCCACCAACAATAACAATGAAAGACCGATGACAAAGTAGCGGTAGTAGTGCTCTTCGTAAACGACTTGGTTATCTACTTTAATTTCAGTTTTTTCTAATTGATTTATTTCTTCAAACACACGATTGAGTGCATTTTCATCAGTGGCAGGATAAAACTTTCCACCGGTAAGAGCAGCTATTTCTTGGAGTGTCTTATAGTCTATTGATCCGCCAGGGATAAGTTGATACTGAGTACCAAACACACTTCTCCCCACAGGCATTTTGGCTTCTGACTGAGTTCCGACTCCGATAGTATAAACTTTGATGCCCAGGTTTTTTGCTTCAGCAGCGGCCTGAAGCGGTGTGAGATTCCCAACGTTAGCGACACCGTCTGTAAGCAACACGATAACTTTATTCTTGGTTTCCGACTCTGCAGCCCGGGCCACTCCAAGTGCTAGACCATCACCAATGTTGGTACCACTCCCTAAGTAGCCAATGTCGATATCACCAATCACTTTGTCTAAAAGTGCTGGATCGTTTGAAAGAGGCATCAGAGTAAAAACTTTTTCGGAAAAGATAACAAGCCCTACACGGTCAGTGACTCGTCTTTTAGCAAAACTTCGAAGTTGGTTTTTTGTGACCTCTAATCGATTAGGCGTTAAATCAACGGCTAACATTGAGCGTGAAACATCCACGACTAAAATGATGTCGATAACTTCCTTACTAGATGGACTAAAACTTTTGGCCGTTCTCGGTTGAGTCATGGAATAACTAAGGTATCCCCAACTTACCAGGCCAAAAGTAAAAATCACCCAGCGAGCGATTGTTCGCCATGCTTGGCGACGTCCTCGCCTAAATCCCACACCCAAGATGGCGCCAGGAAATACTTTCCAATAATCGAGCGCCCAAAAAAGTGCGACGAGAGCTCCAAGTAACGCCAGCCAGGGTGCTTTATGCTCCACCTTGACCTCCTCTGACTTGGGACAGCAGGTGCGCTTTTTTTCCTAACAAAACCTTGAGGTCATCACTAGAGATTGAAGGCTTGAATTGATGTTCGTTTAAGCCGTCGAAGAACTTTCTAAACTCTGGCTGAGAACTAGGAAAAATTCTATCAAGCTCATCCCTGCTTGCCCATATTGCACTTAAGTCTTGCAGTGTGTTGGCTTCTTCGATCTTGCGTAGCCACTTTCTTACTTCATCGGCATGCCTTTTTTGTGTCTGTAACTTACGCCGCCAGCGAAGCCCAAAGAAGATCACCATTCCTAAGATGGCAAAAACGAGACCGATGACTTTGAAACGATTCTTTTGTAACCAGGTACGCGAAAAAAGGGGAACGTCCTCGTAATCATAGTCTGGCGTCACTTGTTGGGTTTGCGGATTCCACAACCAACCTCGAAAACGAACTTCAAAAGTTTCAGAACCAAGTGTTAAGGGGTACACGCTATCAGGTGAAAAATTTGGTCCAAGAACAAGCTTTGCCTGCATGTGCCAACCAGACGCATCTTTTTGAATCGGCGACAAGGCCATGAATAAAAAGAGCTGCGGGTCACCTAATTTTCTTAGTTGAGTCGGTTTAATTTTATTAACGAGGGATTCGTCCAGAATTTGAATCTTGGCTTCGGCGACATCGCCGGGAAATACCGTCTTGCCAGCAGCCATGGGAGTGATTTCAAGTTGGGCCCAACTTGGTAAAGTCACAAAAATGAAAAGTAGTAGCCAACGACCCATCAGCGAATTCTCCTCAAGAAGAGTTCGAGGTAGCGCTCATCACTTGTAATAATCGGAAATCTTTTAACAAGACCACTTGCCCAACGAGGTGTTGATAATCCCGCGAGTTTTCCCCTTGCTATAGAGAACGAGAACTTGAGTGGGGCCACATCCAGTGGGGAAAGGAGCCGAATTCCATGAAAGCGCGAGTCTTGGGTTATGCGTGCGAATTCGCCATCCTCAGGAAGATTCCCCATGTCGCCAAGGTACACGATTTCTTTTTTTCGTGCGAGTTGCTTCTTTAGCTCTGTCTCAACAAAAGCTGAACTGTTCTCCGTGATCTTATACTGTTTCAGTAAATTCGTTTTCCCTTCTTCACCAAGAAAATCGAGTTTTTCGAGTTGGGAGATAAATAGAATGAGTCCTTCGCGACCCTTCTTCGGCGGAAGCTCAGTTCTCTGACCATTATACAACAAAACCACGCGAATCTGATCGTGGGTTTCTTGGGCAATAAGATAGAGTAGCGCTGTAATCTCTAGCGCCATCTGAAGCTTCGTCACACCACGCGAACCATAGAATGATGCTGGACCTATATCAATCACAACACAAATCTCTACGTTGCGATCTTCCTCAAATGTTTTGAGGTGAATGTGAGATGTGCGAGCCGAGACTTTCCAGTCGATAAAACGAACATCGTCACCATGGGTGTAAATTTGATGTTCGCGAAATTGAAGACCAGCTCCGCGAAAGCGTGAGCGCAATGCTCCCGCTGACATGCTATTGGCGTTTCTAAACACCGCATGCTGAACGGAAGCGACAACTCTTTCAATTTCTTTTATATCCATAATATTACAGTGCTGACAGGGCGATCTCTTTGACTAGCTGACGCATATTCGTTTTATCTAGCACGGCTTCGTAGCTCGGAATTACACGGTGTGCGAGTACCGCAGGAACAACTGATAAGACGTGCTCGGGTGTGACAAAATCTTTGCCTTCCATGAAGGCACGAAAGCGGGCGAGCTTATAAAGCCAGATGCTTGCTCGTGGCGAAGCACCCGCGACGATAATACCTTCACGCTTTTTCTCAAACCAACGGGTTCCAGGACGGGTGGCGTGCACCATGCGCACGATAACGTCTTTGATCTTTTCATCAACAAACACGCGATCGACTTCCGCTTTGATGCTCGCAAAATCTTGCTGGTGAAGGACCGGGCGAAGTTCAAGGTTTTCATACTTCATCTGAAGAATGGATTTTTCTGCTTCGTAATCAGGATAGTCCACGCTGACCTTCATCATAAAGCGATCCAGCTGCGCTTCTGGCAGGTTATAGGTACCTTCCTGCTCAATTGGGTTTTGTGTCGCCAAAACGACAAACGGAGTTGGCAACTTGTGAGTCTTATCACCAATCGTGACCTGCTTCTCTGCCATTGCTTCTAACAAAGCTGATTGTACTTTTGCAGGTGACCGGTTGATTTCATCGGCAAGAACAATTTGTGAAAAGATGGGACCAAATTTTGTGGTGAACTCTTGCTTGGCCTGGTTATAGATCAATGTTCCCACGAGATCTGATGGCAGAAGATCTGGTGTGAACTGAAGACGCTGAAACTGCAAATCGCAAAGTCGGCTCATCACAGAAACACTCATCGTTTTACCAAGTCCAGGCATACCCTCGATAAGAACGTGTCCCTCACAAACGAGCGCCGCCAGAATCGCTTCCAGCATCTCATCTTGCCCAAACACAACTTTTTTGGCTTCAGCTAAAATCTGGTGAACTTTCTGTAAATTAGACATTAATCCTCACTCCACCCGAACAAGGGTGTATTTAATATAATTTGAACGGTCTTCAAGACTCGCAACGGGATGGTCCCACCCTTGCATACCCATCTCGAGGATTTGCATCGTGCGATTTTCTTGGTGAGCGGCGTGTATGATGGTTTCAACAAAGGCGTCTTGCTCAACATAATGCGTACATGAAGCAAAGGCGATCAGCGCGCCAGGACTGGAAATCTTAATAACTTTGCGATGAAGCTTGCGATATCCATCCAGCGCACTTGAACGATCTTTCGGCGTCTTGGCAAAAGCCGGTGGATCGCTGATGACAACGTCATAAGTTTTCTTTGCAATTATTTTCTCATCAAGCCAGTCGAATACGTCACAACGATAGAAATTTCCTCGGCCTTCAAACTTGTTATGCGAGATGTGTGAATCGACCATGGTCTGGAGCGCTGCTTGATCGACGAAGTCCATCTGCTTTATGCCACCACGGAGACCATGGAGTCCCCACGCTCCACCATAACAGAACAAGTCGACACCAGATTCTTTGGCACCCTGCCAACGAAGAAGGGCCCGTTCAAACTTGCTACGATTTTCTCGATGATCATAATACCAACCGGTCTTTTGAAGATTCTTTGAGGGTATCTGATACTTGAAGCCGTTTTCTAAAACGTGAAGTTCCTCAAAAGGCAATGACTCACGATGATGTGGCAACACCTCACGACTTCGTTGCGCGGGATTATCAAGAAAATGGCAGGGACGACCAAGAATGATTTCAAGTTGCTCACGCAGAAAACTGCGCCAGCGATCCATTCCCGCAGTATTAATCTGTATCAGAGCACATTCTGCATACACATCGACAATGAGACCGGGCAAACCGTCGGCTTGTCCAAAAATGGCACGACACCCTTCTTGGTAGCCCGCGAAAGCTAGCCGTTTGTTCCACGCTTTCTTAATTCGTTGAGTGAGAAACTCTTCAATCACATTTTCTTTCGGGGCACTACTAAGCCGGGCAAGAATGTGGATGGCAGGAAGTCGATCTTCAATGAGCGGATTAGCAAAACCTAAAAAAACTCGTTTTTTAGCGGGGTCGCGCAGGAGAATCCATTCACCAGGAGTGAGTGATTTGACCTGGCCCTCTACATCGGACTTATAGAGTTCACCGCTCTCACCACGGAGCTTTTCAAGGCCACTCTTTTTGATTTCAAGCGATTTAAACATGATTTGCCTAACTAGGGTGCGGCCGTACTGTGACCCAAGAACCACTTCATGGCTTCACCTGCATTCAATTTGTAATTTTTGAACACAAGTGTTTCTTCAATTGAGCGCTCAATTGGCTTACCAGCATTACCAGGCTGCTTGAGCGTTTGTTTGATTTTAGTCCTTACTGCAGACGGAACACCAATTCCCGTAATAACAGTCCAGGTGGTATCAGTTTCTGTCTCAGTCAGTTGAGGACCTTCTTCATTGCGACTAGTTACGCGTGTCACATAAAATCGCGGATCACTCCACGGTGTTTTAGACCAACTAAAAAAAGACGTCGAGAGACCAACCGGCTTCTTCGCAAGCATTGTTATAAGTTTTCCATCAGTATCAAATGTTAATTCATACTCGGGAATAGGACGTTGGTAAGTTGCATCGACCGCTGAAATCGTCCGTGGATTTTTGGCATTCATCTTGAATTGATAGCCTTGCAATTTTTTTTCAAGGGGAATAGGGATAACGTTTTCAAGACGACCTACCATCGCGAGTTTCAGTTCTTCTTTAATCTCACGAAATCCTTCCGGTAAACCAATAACTTCAATGGCGACGCGTTCAGGCTGAGCGGTCCAGTAAATGCGGAAGGTGACTTCACGGACATTTCCAAAAATCTTTTGATCATTCAACTGCTTACTCATCTGAGGGCTGACGAGGTCCACCACCAAATCTTTTAAGCCGCGAAGCTTCGGGTTGTGGGACACATCATCGGCTTTTTTTAAGTAGCTCAGAGCATCCTGAGAAAACGCTGAAAAAGAACACAGGAGAATACTCATGAGAAATAAAATTCGTAGTTTCATTCGTTTACTCCATCAGACAAATCACATAACAATATTTTAGTCTTCTTGAATGTTACCATCCCTGGCTTTCCGGTTACACCCCGAACGTTCTTAACTTGTGTCGTAATAATTTCCAACTGTGTCGCGCTGATTCCTGATCGTTTTGCTATGAGCTTCGCGACCGTTGCAAGCTGTTCCGGTGTTGGTGTGCCATCTTGAGAAAGTTTGATGATCCCATGGGCGCTGGGTCCGTTGGCAGCATGAATCCACCAATCTTCCGACTTTGACCAAAGCTTGCGCAGCTGATCATTACCTTGTGCACTTGCCCCTATGCCCACCTTGAAACCATCTAGATTGTGGATCTGATAGTCCCCTTCATTGGTGACAGTTGGTTGATGAGAAGCCGTAATGTTTTTCCAAACTGGACCAAGCGGTCGGAGAGGGTTTTCCTCAACATTCATTCCCGCTTCCATTCGTGCAAGGTCAGCAACGTTCTGAGCTAGTCTCTCTTGCTGAAGTTTCTCCGCTGAACGCAATCGCTTGATCAGGCCATAAGTCCAATCTCTTTTTTGCCAAGCTGTGAGGCCTTTTGGGAGCTTGTAACTTAGTTCTTGATGTTGGATTTTCTCCAAGCCCTCAAGAGAAAGTGGATCGATGCTTGTGAGCCAAGTTTGAAAACTTTGCCATTGAGATATCTTCCGAAGATCGTCTTGAATCCGGCCGATTTTAGTGCGCAGAGATTTAATTTTTTGTTTTGGAACCGCACCCTTACAGGCCAAAAGGTTTTCTTCTTTGAGCAAATCCTCAATGGCTGGCAGTGGTTTTACCTGGGGAATTTCATTCACAGCACGGCGGCCTACATCATCAAAAATCTCAAAGCCTGGTACACCTTCCACACTTCCCTTCCAGCCAGTGAACCATTTTCCAGCTGCATGGTCATAGCATGCAAAATAGCAATGACGACCTATCCAAGAGATATGGAAAGACTGCCTCTCGCCGCCTTTTTGCATCTCTAAAACTATCCCGCGATCCAAAGGATCCATGGTGACATCGATGAGGAGAGAGCTCGAAAAGTTTTTACGACACCACTCAAGCCAGCGGTCTCGAAGACGCAAAAATGAGACCGGAATCGTCTCACCAAGCCACAAACCTTCGCACCCACCGCCACGCCCCAGATACAAACAAACATTCTTTCCTGGGAAACGAACTTGGAGGCAGAGGTACCGCGAAGTGGAGAATATTTTCTGCACATGTCCAGGCCGAGTTAAACTCGCGGCAAGAGAAGTCACCTGCTGTTGGATTTGGTAATAGCGTGCTATCATTTAATCACCATGGCTGAGTCAGAAAATCTCACATTTAAAATTCCCGAGTGGCCTCAAGTGGTTGAAAAAATCACGGGCTTCTTCTTTTTTGATTGTAACAAAGAACGACTCGCTACGGACGATTTAGCTTGGCCAGCACGCGCCATTGAAACCTCCTTTGATCGTCTACAATTTTTCCAAGAGTACTTAATTGACGAATATGCTCATACTTTCAACTCACTCTTGTCCCCTCTCGATCCCCAAGTAGCTTTACCTGATCTAACAGGCCATATCAGTAAGGCCGGTTTTCTTGGAATCAGAGATCAAAACCGACTTGTACTCGCTTGGGAGGCAGGTCTCCATCTTGCGAAGTCGAGTTCACGACACCACCTCAATCCAGTTACTGCTCTTTTGCCACAGATACAAAAAAGTGAAGTCGCGAAGTTTCTCAAAGAGTTTCGATACCTCATAAGCAAAGAAGGTGCGATTGATCCGACTCGCCACCCAGAACTACAGATCTTAACCAATCACCTCTATGAGCAAGAAGAGCGCTTGCGTCGTTTGGTCCAAGAGCTCATTCGTTCTGAAGAATGGAAAAACCTTTTGCAGTACGATGGATTTGACGTTTTAGATGAACGTTACGTCCTACCGGTGAGAACTGACTCACATCGCACAGGACTAGGACTCATCATCTCACGTTCAGAATCAGGACAAACTCTTTTTGTAGAACCACACGCCTGTCGTGATTTAGCGCTCAAGCGTCTCGAGACACTTTCTAAAATTAAAGAAATTACTTATCAGATTGAAACCAACTTTCATCAACGCCTTGTAGGACTCGCCGAAGAAGCAGCTGAGGCTATCGACGCTCTCCTCACCTTCGATGAATATCTCGGCAAGGCACGCTTTTGCTTGGCCATGAGCTTTTCACGACCGAAAATTCGTGACCGCGCGGGTTTTGCCTTTCATGATTTGTTTCATCCGCTCATCAAGAATCCTATTAAGAACGACGTCTATATAGACTCCGTTCACACAGCACTGGTTATCTCAGGGCCGAACACAGGCGGTAAAACCGCCCTGATCAAGGCGATTGCAATTTCCTACCAGCTCTATTTGCGCGGCTTATTTGTGCCAGCTTTGCATGCCGAACTTTATCCCTATCAAACTCTCTTTTTCCTCGCGAACGATCTCCAGGATATCGGGGCTGGGTTGAGTTCTTTCTCCGGCGAAGTCATGTCCTACTTGGCACTCTCCGAGCGACTCCAGGGACACAATCTGATTCTAATTGATGAAATTTTCAATTCAACCGCCTCTGATGAAGCATCGGCCCTCGCTCTTTCCATGATTGATAATTTCAATCTCCGAAAGCAGACACATTTTATTCTTTCCACTCACCATCAGCTCCTAAAAAATCTGGCAGGAGAAAGACCAACCGTTCTCTCAGGTTCGATGGGTTTTGATGTCTCCGAAATGAAGCCCAATTACCGTTTCTATCAAGGTGTCCCCGGCCAATCCATGGCGGTAGAAATTTTCGAGCGACTCGCTGAGACAAATCCTTACGGTAAATTGATCGGCGAAGAAGCTCGTGGTCTGCTCGATAAAAAACAAGTGAACTATGAGAAGCTTGTTCAGCAGGTTTCACTCAAGGGCCGCGAGCTTGACGATCTATTGCTCGCCAATCGACTCAAAGAACGCGACTTGATGAACCGAGAAAAATCTCTCGAAGGCATCATGAAGTTGCGTATGAACGATGAAATCACACGGGCGAAGGATCGCATTGATCAGATCACCAAGAGTGCCATGGATGTTTTTGAGCAAGCGAAAGCTGGTGATATCCAGCGGCCACGTAGAGCCGAAGATAAACTTACAGATCTCAAACGTACTCTGGAAAAAGAGTTCGGTGAACCTCAAGGTGAACAACCCACAGAAGCCGATATGAATGAAGCGGACATTCTTCCCGTGCACGCTCTTCGACCTGAAAACGTTTACTACAACACGTTCCTTAAAAAAGAAGTTCAGCTCAAGAGCATCGATTGGCGTAAAAGACAGGCGATCGTTAGCAAGGGGGCACTCACTGTCACCGTGCCATTGAATACGTTCAAAAAAGGCACCACCACGGTGAATTCTTTTCAGCAAATTCGGATTAATGTCATTCGCGAACAAGAACGTTCGTTCATGCTTGATTGCCGTGGCATGCGTCTTGAAGAGTTTCAGCACTCGGTAGAAAAGGGTCTGGGCGATCTTTTAGCAGGTGATACGCCCGTTCTCAGCGTGGTTCATGGCCATGGCGACGGCGTGCTTAAGGCCTGGTTGCGTGGGCACATCGGTCGCAGCAAAGAATTCAAATGGGACGTTCCCGAAACCGGGAACGACGGAGAGACTGAGATTCGTCTGAAAGATTAATCGATCAACTTGCCAATACGCCAAGGTCTGAAGGCGAAAGCCTCTTGCTCATCCCCACCCCAAGGCCATGGGAATGCCAAAGAGAACCAAATCGCAATCGCGCGACCTTTGATGTGACCGAAGGGTACAAAGCCCCAAGAGCGTGAGTCCGCTGAGAAGTCACGGTTATCGCCCATCACGAAGTAATGGTTTTGCGGCACCGTCTGACGAGGGTGAGATGAATTGTAGATGTTATCTACATCGATCTGCGTGACGTGGTTATGATCACCCGTCTTCGTTTCTGAGAATTTAAAATTGTAGCGCTTGTACTTTTCGTCCATGTCTTCGATCTGCTCTTTGCCGTCGATGTCTTTCATCGGCAAAGGTTGGCCGTTGACGTAAACGATCTTCTCGATCACTTCAATCGTGTCGCCTGGAAGACCGACGATGCGTTTGATGTAGTTCAAAGCCGGATCTTGGGGGTATTTGAAAACCACGACATCACCACGCTTCGGATAGTCTGGGCCTGTGATGTAGGTTGGATCAGAGAACCAATCGCTGAAAGGAACTTTGAAGCCGTAGCTGAACTTGTTCACCAAAATGAAATCGCCGATGAGCAAAGTGGGAATCATTGAGCCCGAAGGAATTTTGAACGGCTCGAACAGAACCGAACGAAACAACAACACAGAGAAAATGATGAATGTGAAAGACTTGGCTTCCTTCATGAACTTTTCTTTGCGACTTGGTTTTGGAGCTTCTACCGAAGTAGTTTCTTCTTTAGGTGTTACGTTCTGTTCTTCCATATAATCCTTCTCAGATTCGACGAGTGCCGGGTTTGACCCCAGATCAATTCAAGAATCTCACGGGCCACTTGAGTGGACTTAACGTACCACCGTTTCTTATTCACGATCATGACACAGAGAGATACACCGCGATCATCCGGACGCGATGGGTCGCGCGCATAGGCCACAAACCAGTCGCGCTTCCCGTAAGGAAGTCCACCGGTAATAGAACCGGTCTTCCCGGCGATCTCAAGCGATTGTAGAGAGGCTGGAAGACGACGGAAGGGCTTACGTGCCGTTCCTTCTTCCACGGTTGCAATCATCATACGACGAAGGTCAGCAGCCGTTTCCGGCGCAATCACCATCTCTTGTTGAGGCGTCGCTTCCCACATGACATTCCCATCTTTATCTTCCACGCGATTGAGCAGCGTAGGTTTTTTCATAATCCCATTGTTAGCGATCACGCTGGCAATCATAGCTCCGTGAACCGGGCTGATCATGGTACTGACATTCAGGCCTGAAGCGAGCTCGGCGAGATTGTACTGATCCATCGCCATGGGAAAGATTGAATTTTTTGCCTGACCAAAAGGAAGAACTTCTTTATTGAAGCCAAACTTCTCTGCCATCCGCTTAAGTCCCGACGGCGAAAGATTGTCCAAGGCAGCTTTGCCGAAGATCACGTTATTTGAGCGAGCGAAGGCGTGCTCAAAATCTGTCTTGCGTGACCAGCGCCCGCCGCTTTGCTTGAGCTGATATTTGTAGAGGGTGGTAGAACGACCTGCGAATTGAAACTGGGTATCGTTACCTACGTGAGTGTTCTCGAGCAAATCGGCGGCGGTGACAATTTTGAAAATACTAGCAGCCGGATGAGTCGGAGCAAAAGTGGCGACACGGTGGGGGCGATCTTCACCTCGGGCCATATCAAGTGCGGCAAGGATGCGGCCATTGTTGTTATCGACCACCACCACAGAAGTGAAGTCAGGGCGATATTTGCGAAGAATCTGAACAACCGCTTCTTCAAGCTCAGGACGAACACTATAGGTGAGCTTGTAGTCATCACCGTTTACTTTCATGTTGCCGGGTAACGTTCCAGACTCATAAAAGTATTTATGAAACTCACTTTTGAGTTTCTCCACGTCAAAGGAGCGCCCCAGAAGCGGTATTTTTTTGAAGATGTCTAAAGGATTGGCCCCGGCTGCGAACGATAATCCGAACGTCGCAGCAAGAATGAGCGGCCATCCAATGATCCGCTTTTTTGATACTTTCATTACCTACAATTATGCCTTGAAACCCTTACCAATGACAAAAAATTCTTTGGAAATCGAACGCGTCGATTTCGGCTTCAAGAACTGAAAATCATTGAAGCGATTTTTTTGGGCCTTGAGAAAAACCTGAGCATCATGGCTATCAAAAACCTTGATGACAAAATTCCCCTGAGGGCGAAGCAGGATAGGGAGCAGACCAAAGACTGATTCAATCAAATCGAGACTGCGTGCCTGATCCACGGTTTTGATTCCCGTCGTACTTGGCGCCATATCAGACAGAACCACATCAAATGCACGATCAGCGCCGAGATCACCGGGGCCAGTAAGAGTAAAAATGTCTTTTTCAAAGAGAGTGACGTTGGGTAGTTGGAGCTTTTTATTGACCGGTTGAATGTCGATGCCGACCACTCTCCCCTCCGGACCGACCTTAGGAGCGGTGTACTGGGCCCATGAACCGGGGAAATAGCCCAAATCCACGACAAGATCACCCTTTTTCAGTACTTTAAAGCGTTGATCGATCTCTTCGAGCTTATAAATCGAACGCGCGAAGTATTTCTCGTCCTTCGCTTTATTGTAATAATGGTCTTTCACTTTAAACATGGGCCGAACATACTATGAAAAAGCAGGAAAAAGCGACCGAGATTTACCGTCGTTTAGCCGTTGAATTTCCCGATGCCCACTGTGAATTGAACCACGATGGGCCCTTCCAACTTGTGGTGGCCACCGCCCTCTCGGCTCAATGTACCGACGTCCGTGTGAACATGGTCACGCCGGTGCTATTCAAGGCCTATCCCACTCCTGAAAAGCTCGCCAAGGCCAAGCAAGAGGACGTGGAAAAGATCATTCACTCGACGGGTTTCTATAAAAATAAAGCGAAGAATATCATCGCCTGCGCCCAAAGAATCGTGACGGTTCACGAAGGGGTTGTTCCGCAAACCATCGAAGAACTCTCCGCTCTTCCAGGTGTGGGACGCAAGACCGCCAACGTGGTTTTAAGCAATGCCTTTAACATCAATCATGGTGTGGTGGTTGATACTCACGTTATGCGTATCAGTGGATTGCTTAAAATCACAAAAGAAGAGACACCTGAAAAAATCGAACAGGACCTGATGAAACTTTTCCCACAAAAAGACTGGGGCATGCTGAGTCATCTCTTCATTTTTCTCGGTCGCCGCGTGTGCATCGCCCGCCGCCCGCAGTGTGATCTATGTGTCTTGATTGACTTATGTCCGTCGCGAACTAAAACTGCGCGCGCAAAGTCGCCATAAGTTCCGGACGTGCCCAAATAAGTGGGAAATCGTAGAGCGCTTGATCGAGGCGTTCGATTTTTTTTCCGCCTGACCACATTTCAATGCCACGTTGCTGGCACAGCATTGTCCCCGCAGCGATATCCCAGATATTTTTGGGACGAAGACTGACGACATAATCACATGTTCCCGAAGCGAGCAGAGCGAGTTTAAAAGCGATGCTCCCTCGAGGAATTAGGTGGGCGCTCTTATCCTTGTACAATCCTTTGTTCCATTCAGTACGCGAGATCATTCCAATCGGTGCGTCTACATTTGGCTTTGCTTTCCATGGGGCGACGTCTGAAGTTGTGAGAGCAAATCCGGTGAAGGGATTAAACACAACGGCGAAACCATTCTTGATCTCCGGAGTTGGTAACCAAGCAACACTCACTGCGCACTCAGGGCGACCGGCAATCAACTCGAGAGTTCCATCGAGTGGGTCCACCACCATCGCTGGAAACGTAAGCTCTGAGTGGTCTTCTTCCGAATAGAAATGAAAACCCTTCGCACTCGCGTGCTGCTTACAAAAATCTGAGAGTTGTTGATCAATGATGGTGACGAATGTCTTGTCAGGTTTTGACTCAATTTGCAGATCCTGGCCTAGCGAAAGGCCGGTGCAAAACTTACGGAGGTCCGCGACAAACTGTTGGCCCAGGTTAGAGGAAAACATAATTCTGGCCTAATCTCCCCATAGTTTTAGGAGATTTCCACAGCTCTCTCCTCACCATATGAAACATGTTTAGAGGCAAAAGAGCTAGGGCGACCCTAAGAATTTCAGCATGTTCTCTAAAATTTCTTGAGTCGCAGAGCGTCGGCAGAACTTGTAAGAGTAAGCTTGACAGAGAAGCTTATCCCCAAAAATTAGCCTTGCTGCTCATACATGGCCAACATTTCTACCCATCCGTCGCCAGCGACAGAAAGAGCAAAAACTCCATCACTCTCCGTATTACTTGAGTCAACCACATTGGTAACCAGCTTCACGCCATTGGCATCAACGTAGACGAAAGGCTCAGAGAGGGATTCGGGGACATTGGAGGGAGAGAGCGACTGATACGTAGACAGGAAATTAGCGACAACAAAGGCGGTAAGGGGGGCTTTGAACAATAGGTCCTCCTTGATCCGAACGTGTAGGGACAATCAATCGTCCCCTGTAAGAAAATTGTATCTTGCAGAGGCCGGTCGCCGCAAGGGCCAAGATGGCCCCACACAAACTTAACGTTAATTCGTGGAGATCCGTGACTGT
>JAKFUR010000075.1 GCA_021732585.1 Bacteriovoracaceae bacterium | reverse complement strand
TAGAGGACTCTAGCGTTTTGAGGTCGGAATAAGAAAAGCCCTTCATAATCTGCTCCTTTAAGGGATTTTACCCCATCTCCTAGAAAAGCGGTTTTTAATGCTTGTCTAGAAAACGGGGAGCAGATCAGAAGGGGCCCTTCTTATTTTAAGTTATATCCACAGGCCTTCAGCCAATCTGGTGGAGGCACCACCAGCTTCCTTTCCTTCAAGTCCATAAAACCTACTGTAAAGCTCGCCTCTGAGGCTATTTTACCATCGGGCTTGATCATCACTTGATTGATGACCATCAGTTTGCCATTCACTTCTCCGGGCCATGATTGAATCGTGATCCACTCGCGATTCACGAGCTCCCTCTTGAATTTGACGGTGGTTTCTAACAACACAGGTCCAGCTTTCTCGCTCTTGATGCGATCGAGTCCGAAGCCGTTTGTGGTGATGAAGTCCCAGCGTGCCTCTTCGTAGAGCGCCAGGTATTGAGCGTTGTTGACGTGGCCGAAAGTATCCAGGTGAAATTCCTTCACCTGGACTCGGTATTCGAATGTCATGATTAACGAACTTCCATCAGAGCTTTGCGTTTCTGGACTTCACCATAGCGATTCGAGATCTTGGTGAACAAGTCTGAAGCCGGTGAATCAATCTCAGTGACTGCAGACGGTGAGCGACCTTTGTCCTTACCGAACATTGAAGCAAACGGGTTCGCAGCTGCATCTTTTTTATCACCAGCACCTGCACGGTAGCCGCCGCCATTGTAACCGGCGCCACCTTCGTAGCTTGCCGACTTAGAAGTCATCCTGAGTGGGGTCTCTTTTTTCTCACCTTCAACACCAGCGTCATTTGAAAGACCGTTCGCCGATGCACTTGCACCCGCACCACCACCACCACTCACGGTCGGAGTACCACCGCCGCCTCTCAATGCTGATGGAGCGTCAAAAGTCGCTTTCGCGTCTGCAGCACCTTTGTCTGCTGATCCGATATCACCGATTGAATTCTCAGGACCGCCGATAGCTCCCGCAGAACCTTCTTCCACGCCAAGTTCTTCAGGGGTTGCTGTGCCTAAGTTGCCAAGACCCATGTTCTGACCGCTGAAGCTTGGACCTCTGAAAGCCGCGCCTCCAGAGACGACACGGTTACCTGGGCCAAGGCATTTTACGTCTTGTGGGAACTGCAAACAGTATCTCATAACACCGTCATCAACGATGTCATCTGGTGCCGTCATTTGATCTTTGATGGCTTTCAGTGCTGCTGCTTGACGACGAAGTTCTTGCTCTCTCATTGCCGCAATCGCAGCTTCACCACCGGCCCTGATAACCTCGGCGATCATTTTGTCTTTCTCACCGCTGTTCGGAAAGAATGAACTAGCGTTCGAGATGCCATCATTTCCGCCTTCGTCAAACAGAGCACAGCAATTTTCGTTTCCGTCGCAGCTACTACCCACATTACTCTTGGTCACAAAAGTCGCGAGCTGACTCGTGATTGCAACGGCTTTAGTGGTGAAAAAAAACTTATTTCTTTCTTCTGCACTGGCCGAAGCCATAATGGTTTTGCGTGAAGCTTCGATACCCGCTTCTTGACCATTGCCGGTGGCTACGGCTTGCGCCGCTTCGGTTTGCGCACGCAGGCCCGTGCCGATTTTGTCGCCTTCGTTGTACAACTGCACACCCGTCTGTGCTGCGACTAGCCCGTTGTACCAAGTTACGAAACTTTTGCAGCTTGGGTAGTCGAAATGTAAACCTTCTTGGTTGCGCTTACAGGTTATCTTACCGTCGATAGTGGAGACTCTCGCGCCTTCTTCGAATTGTGTCGTGCCATCACCTGCTGATTTAATGGCAGCGCATTTTTGAACACCGACAATAACAGAACGGAGCTGTTGGGCATTTTGTTCTGATGTTACGCAGGTGTTATAACGTTCCTGCGCTGCTCTTATATTTGCATCACCCGAAACACCTGTAGGCACAGGGCAACCAGATGCCATCAGACGACAAGTTTTTAATTTGAGTGAATCACTGACTGTTAATTCCGCCCCTGGCTGAAAAGACGGTCCAAAATAAGTTTGGCACGAGTTCAAATTTTGAAAATCAACTGTGGCAGCAGGGTCTTTAAAACGACGGATGCCATTTTGTGTCGTCACACAGTCTTCAGTCTCTGCTGACTGTGCATTTCCACATAAAACTGTTGGATTACAATAACTAGATTCCATCGACCAAAGAGTAGGTAGGCAACTACGCGCTGGTGAAGCTTCAGAACGAGGCGCTATTTTTCCGCCATGCGTGAACTTGGCACTCGTGCCGGGTGCAGGTGCACTGCCCTCGGCTCCGCTAACTGATGTATCGTCGGGTACCGGAAGAGCTGGTGGAGAATTTGTCCGTCCTGTGAAAGCCATAACCGCTTGAGTTGTTTGTTGATCACAAATTGTCGTGCCCTCACTCGCAGGACAGCTTGTGGTGCAATTTAAATCGTTTGCAGTTCGAACTTCTGGGCCCAGCTCTTGCTGATCAATATCAGCATCCTGCATGAGAGCTCTTGCTTCAGATTTAGCACTCTTACACTGACGTAATGTAGCTGCAGTGGAAGCCGTAGGTCGGCTTCTGTCGTGGAAAGGGCGCCAACCTAAATTTAATCCTGGCGGAATATCGCTACCAGACCCATCTTGCATGCAATCCAGTCCATCCTCATAGCAGTCATCTTGCGCGAAGACGGGTGTTGCAATTAGAAGCATCAAAATTAGATTTTTCATAAAGTTCTCCGCTATCCTTGTCGGTCAAAAAGACCAATTCTTGAGTCAATTATAACGGTAATGGGGCTAACCCCATGAATGAGCGAAGAGTAATACTGGTAAGGACTTGAATCTACAGAGGGAGGCACCTCAGAGGGTGCCTAGGAATAGAGGCAGTTTAGCCCTTTTTCCCGCCCTTCTTCTTGAGGATGAACAAAATCAAGGCAGCAAGGCCAAGGCCGGCAAAGATCAGCATGTCGCTGTCATCGCCTTCTTTCGTGCGAACTTGGGTCTTCTGCGTGGTGATATCGACCTTGTCGCCATCTGGAATAAAGGTCGTTTCAGCGAGTGAGCTATCGTTGGCGCCCAAATTGAGATTTGTGCCCGCATCGGCTTTCTGGCGGAACACTCGCATCGATGCGATCACACCATCAAAAATGCCTTGGTATTGATCGTAGAGATCTTTAGCAACTGAGAACGTAATCGCTACGCCCAAGTCTTCTTTCACAGTGGCGAGGTAGCGTGTGTAGAATCCAGGAACCTCTGAAGCCAAGTGAAGTGCATCAACCCACTGGTGCGAGTTGACGTCGGTATTCTTCGTCCACTTCGGATCAGAGACTTGTACTTTGCCTCCTGGCAAAGTGTAGGTTTTGCTTTTTTTCAAGTAGGCCGTGTACTCTTCCATGCTGTCTTGTTCGCCACGACGTTTCGCAGCCAAGATGATGATGGCTTCTTTTTTGCTCGCTTCGTTTTCTGACTGGCAAACGTATTCAGAACCTTCCAGCGCGCACTGCCAACCAGATGGTAATTCAAACTCACAGTATTGATTGGAGAAACGCTTGGCCCAAGCCGGGCTAAGAGTGAAAGCAACAACTACAACTGAGAGAATGAAACGTTTCATGGGGCAGAGTCCTTGTTAGTAGTCTTATTCTAACTCAATCTGCTCGCGTCTCAACTACTCTTCATCAGAGCGTTTCAGACCACTACTTCCTAGCCCACGGGCCACAGTTCCCTCTTTGATGGGGTGCTTGTTCGAGAAGCGTGAAGTGATTTTCAACACGGCCTGATCGGCGTTCACTTGAATGACCACGGCACGCGCCAAGAGAACGTTGCCGCCGAGGTAATCGAAGTGGAAAAGGTCGAAGCGCTGTCCATTACGAACATCGTGAGCGAGTCCCTTATCGATGATGATGAATTGTTTTTTCGGTGAGAGTTTCGCTACTGTGGCTTCCAACTCGTACTCTTTAAACATCTGGTCCGTCAGCATCACTGTGCTGGGTTCCGAACGTGATGCAAGCGACAACGTGATGAGGGAGCCGGTGTCGTAGGACCGGACATTTGTAAAGGTCTGGTAACGTGCCTCGATCCGCCACTTTTTACCAAGAGCGATATTGGCCCCAATATAAGGCGCCATGTATTGGCGGTTGATCGAATTATAGATTTGGCTACCACCAGTGTTCACGACTGGCTTGTCACTCGGCTCATCAGTATAGGCGTCGCCGTTGAGTGATTGAACTCCTTGCACACCGGCCACCAGCGCAAAATATTTCCACGCAAGAGCACCTTCAAGCTGCCAGCCAATCTCTGGGCTCAAAGAGGTGCCCGGTCTGCGGTAGTGAATGCGACCGCTCAAAAAATTCTGTGATGGGTGACGGTAGCTCACCGCGAGACCTGCTCCGTAGTCTCCCCCGTCGTCACCAAGGACAAAATCTTTTGTCACGTCAGTGCCGGTGTAATCACGATTACTGTATGGGCGGTATTTGTAATAGCCTTCCAGTGTGTAGAAGGCCCTTCCTACGGGTTCAAGTCCATAACTCAGCATGCCTCCGAGTCCTTGTAATCCTGTAGAGGTAATGGACTCAATTTCATTGCTACCGTTTTCTACTTGCGCTCTGTTTTGACGAAAATTGGCATTGAAGGTGAATTGCAAATCCTTGGTGAGACCGTAGCTCCCAAGAAACTCTCCTTCTAAGTAACCAAAACTCTCCCCGCTCAAAAATGGGACTTCTTCTCCGTCGACATCATAGCGCGAAGTGGAGCTCCAGCTTCGTACCGACCCCATAATCTCCGTGCCGCCATCTTTAATAATCTGGCCAAGAGGAATGTAGCTCGTTTGTGCCCAAGCGCTGACGGAAGCCAAACTCATAAACAGCCATAGGTACTTCATGGTTTCCCCGGGGCATACATAGATGATTCGTCGACTTGCTCAAAACGATAAAGATCGGCCTGTTGAAACCACACGCCATTATGTTTTTGAAAGAGACAAATTCCTTTCACTGGCAGAGCTGTGCAATCTTGAAACTCACGCTGTGCCACAGTGATCGCATCTGTTAGTGCGACAGGATCAGTAAAACGTCCGATGGTCAAAAACCCTTTGTCCTTCTCACTAGGACGATGTTCGCGCAGCTCAACATGCTCACGACAAATTTGCGTGAGCGCTTCAGCACAATGGGAGAGATCCGTGAGTTCTTGTGGATGTAAATAAAGGGTCATCTTGCGCGCACGTGTATACACATCAACGCCAGTGAATCCCAAAGTGAGGCTATCGCCAACGCCAGGAAAAAAAGCGTCCACTTCCTCCACGATCTCGTCTTCGAGACTCGCCAGTGCTGTTACAGGAATTTCGAAAGGCGCCACGATGGGCATGAATACAGTCGGATTCGTGAGCAGCTTTTCATCATAGCGCCCACGAAAGCTCTGAATTTTTTTGGCGAAGTGGTTGTCCTCGAAAAAGGTCAACCCTACGAATAATTTAGTCAACATATGGCAACACCCGCTCCCCTAATGATAAAGGGAGCGGACATGGCCAGCAATGCGAAACTTACTTAACAGGGTTGAACAGGGCCGCTGAACCCATTTCTTCTTCAATTCGGAGAAGCTGATTATATTTCTCAATTCGGTCTGAACGTGAAGCCGAACCGGTTTTGATGTGCCCAGCCCCACTGGCCACGGCCAAGTCAGCAATGAATGCATCAGCAGTTTCGCCTGAGCGGTGAGAAATGATCGCTTTGAAGCCTGCTTCGTAAGCCAGTTTCAAAGTATCGAAAGTTTCAGACAGTGAGCCGATCTGATTCACTTTCACTAAAATCGCATTGGCCTCTTTGTTATCAATTCCGCGCTTGAGTATCTTCGCATTTGTTACGAACAAGTCGTCGCCGATGATGGTGGTTTGTTGACCCAAAGCCGCGTTCAACTTCACCCAACCATCACGGTCGCCTTCATCAAGACCATCTTCAATGGAATAGATCGGTGCAAGAGTCATTAGCTTTTTGTAGTAGTCGATCATCTCGATTGAGGTCCACTCGCGGCCCTGCATGACGTATTTCTTTTTAGCGTCATCCCAGAATTCACTGGCCGCACAGTCCAAAGAAATCGAAACATCCACACCGACTTTGTAGCCGGCCTTATCGATCGCCTGCAGGATACAAGCGATAGCTTCTTCATGACTCTCCAAACTTGGAGCGAAACCACCTTCATCACCTACGTTTGTTGAGTGGCCTTTGTCGTGGAGAACTTTTTTCAAGTGGTGGAAAATTTCAACGCCGGCGCGAAGATTCTCGCCGAAGCTTTTCTTCATGTGGGGAACAACCATGAATTCTTGAATATCAAGGTTGTTTGACGCGTGCTCACCACCATTGATGATGTTCATCAAAGGAGTTGGCAGACTCATCTTGCCGATGGGGTTTGGCACTTTCAAATCTTCGGAAAGATAGCGGTACAAAGGCTTATTACGCTCCAAGGCACCTGCGCGACAAGCCGCCATAGAGACACCGAGAATAGCGTTCGCACCCAACTTCTCTTTGTTCTCTGTGCCGTCGAGACGAATCATCAACTCGTCCAGGGCACGTTGTTCAAGCACCGATTTGCCAATGAGAGCAGGAGCAATCAGCTTGTTGATATTCTCAACGGCTTTTAAAACTCCCTTACCCATGTAGCGAGCCTTGTCACCGTCTCGCAACTCCAGTGCTTCACGCGATCCTGTAGAAGCACCTGATGGAACCGATGCGCGACCGCACTTGCCAGTATCGGTGGTGACATCAACTTCTACGGTTGGATTGCCGCGGGAGTCGAGAACTTGACGAGCATGAACACGAGTAATGAGAGACATGGAGAACTCCTTATTTTGGAGTCCCCATTCTAGTCAGCAAGCAGCTTGGGCTCAAGCTGCTTTTTTGCTGGGGAGCTGCAAGAAGGGAATGGCCCATTCTGGTGGCTTCAGGCTTGCCTTAGGAAACGGCAGCTTGTTAGCGACAAACTCTTCAAAGAAAGTCGGTACATAGCCCGTTGGAGCCATTTGACCGATAAATTTACCATTTTCGTCTTTACCGGTTTGAATCCAGCGAAAGATATCTTTCACGATATAACGACCGTGCTCATCTACTCCCAGAACTTCTGAGATGTGCGAGGTGCGTCGACCGCCATCATGATAACGCGAACACTGCACGATCATATGCAAAGCATTGCCGACCATTTTACGAATGGTCTCTGGTGGAATTTTGGTTTCTCCCATCAAGCACAATGTCTCAATACGAGTACAAGCATCTTCAGGTGTGTTGGCGTGGACTGTTCCCATAGATCCGTCGTGACCGGTACCCATGGCGTTCAAAAGATCGAGCGCTTCTGTGCCACGCACTTCCCCGACGATGATACGGTCAGGGCGAAGACGCAAAGCGGATTCAACCAAATCACGGATGGTGACTTCTTTAATACCACGCTCAGGGTTGGCCTTACGAGTTTCAAAACGCACCACGTGGTCCGCTTTAATTTGCAGTTCGGCCGCATCTTCAATAATGAGCAAACGCTGGTGTTTCGGCATACGGCCACCGAGCACGTTCAGCATGGTGGTCTTACCTGAACCGGTACCGCCACTCACGAGAGTGTTTTTACCGAGGTACATACAGCAATCCAAGAAGCGTGCAGCTTCTGGAGAGATCGAACCAAAGTTAATGAGGTCTTTCAGAGTGAGTTTTTCCTCTGAGAATTTACGAATCGCAACCGTAACACCACAACGTGCCATCGGAGGGATCACCACCGCGATACGACTGCCGTCTGGTAGACGTGCATCCAAGCGTGGATTGTCCGCATCGATCACGCGGCCCACCGACTGAGCAATGGCGCGCATCGATGCCATCAATGATTCGTCGTCACGGAATTTATTCGGAACGCGGATACACTGACCCTTACGCTCGATGAAAATATCGGAAGGACCGTTGATCATGATTTCAGATACGGTAGGATCCTTCAGCAAATCGCTGATGGGTGCAAGCAGGGTGGCAATCGCGTCCTTAAAGACTTCTGACATGACCTGGTATCCTTATTCGTAATCTTTGGGTGTCCAAACTTCCGGATCGTTCTGCCCCGCAAGCCCGCGCACCGCACGTGGCTCGTTCTTCTTGATAACTGTGATCTTTCCGTCGTGCTTGCTAGAGGGGCAGTAGAAAGAAAACTCTCCGGCCGTCTCAAAAGTCGCTTCAGCTTCAGCGATTTTTCCTTTGTTCGCAGCGAGGAAAACTTTATGCCCTTGCACTAACAAGCAATCAGGTTCTTCAACGGTAGAAGTGACATAGAACTTCACTTTCTCACCTTGGAAAACCGTTAGATTTTTTGGGTAATACCCTTCTTTCGTAACGATCACGCTGATTTCGCGGCGAGGCACAACGGGCTCCGCAACGGCGTAAACGCTTAAAAAAACCGTTAACCATAAGACTTTCATGGGCCTCTCCTGGAGGTTATTCCTGTTACTTATCGGCTGATCACCTGAAAATCTAAAAGGCTCGGAGACCTCGCCGAGCTTGCTAAGCAGCTGATTACTCAAAATATCTGAGTAATTTAATTCGCCGCAACTTAATAGCGGCCGCCAGATGAGGGTCTTTTCATCTGTGACAAACAAAAACTTACACCCTTTGAACGCAGGCTTTTTATTTGGACAGACACTCGAGCTACACGAAAAAATCACTGACACAAAACCCACGCTTAACGGATTTAAGTGCGGTCACGGAGGACAAATGAAATTCACTGCAAACTTTTTCGCTTTGGTTCTGACGCTTTCAGTAGCTACGAATGGCTACGCGTGTTCAGAAGATGGCTCTACAGGCATCGCACCAGACAACAACATGTACATTCCAGCTAACCTCAAAGGGGTGAAGACTGGCATTACTGAAGAACAATTCAATGCTGTCATCGACAAAGTTGAAACTCTCTACGCTCCGATCATCTCTTCAATGGGCGCAACTCTGAACATCTCTCGTGCTTGGGAAGACGGAACAGTGAATGCATACGCATCACGTTCTGGCTCAACTTGGCAGGTTGCTATGTTTGGCGGTCTCGCACGCCACGAAACAATCACTGAAGACGGATTCGCGTTGGTTGTTTGCCACGAAATCGGTCACCACATCGGCGGCGCTCCTAAGAAAGGCGGCTGGTTCGGTTCAACTTGGGCTTCTAACGAAGGCCAAGCTGACTATTTCGCGACTCTCAAGTGCTTGCGCAAAGTGTTCTTGAGCGACGACAACGCAGCAGTTGTTCGTGGCTTGGGCGCTCCTGATGAATTGAAGAAAGCTTGCCGCAAAGAATTCTCTAAGCGTGTTGATGAGAACATCTGTATCCGTAACGGTATGGCGGGTCTCTCAGTCGCTAAATTGTTCCAAGCTCTTCGCAGCGCAACTGTGGCTCCAGACTTCAAAACTCCGGACGCTGCTGTTGTAACTTCGACTAACCACGCTCACCCAGCTTACCAGTGCCGCTTGGACACATACTTCCAAGGCGCTCTCTGCTTGATGGACGACGCAACTGACGTTAGCCAAACGGATGAGAAAGTTGGCACATGCCACCCTTCAAACGGTGACACTCTCGGTAATCGCCCACTCTGCTGGTTCAAGCCGACGCTCTGATTTAATTTTTTTGGCTTCGCCAAAAGTTATCAAAGGCTCCTTCGGGAGCCTTTTTTTTTGGGAAATGACTCATGATTCAGCTCAAACCCATGACGGACGAAGCTTACAAGAGCTTCACTGAACTCTCTATGTTGGATTATGCAGAAGCCAAGAGCCGTGCCGAGCGTCTGACATTGACCGAAGGTCATCGTATCGCTCACGACGCCTGGGCCTCACTTCTGCCTCAGGGGCAGCAAACTCCCCTACATCATTTCTACACGGCGTGGAAAGAAGGCCAAGATATTGGCATGGTGTGGTTCAAGGAAGAGCGCGATTGGAGCACGCCCTACGGCTATCTCTATCAAGTTTGGATTTGGGATGAGTTTCAGGGCCAAGGATTGGGCGAGGCTGCCATGAAGGCGCTCGAGATGAAGCTCAAGGAGATCGGACTTCCTCGTTTGCGTTTGCATGTCTTCGCATTCAATGAACGCGCACGAAAGCTTTATGAAAAGATGGGATATGAGACGACGAATCTTGTGATGGTGAAAGAACTCTAGCCCAAATAAAAACGGCCCCTTTCGGGGCCCTTAAAGATCAAATTACTTCTTCTTCGGAGCTGCAGCTGGAGCTGCTTTTGCTTCCTCACCTGGCTTAGAAACTTTGAAGAGTTCGACTTCGAACACCAAAGTTGCGCCGCCTGGGATTTTCGGAGGAGCACCAGCGTCGCCGTAAGCGAGATCAGCTGGGATCACAAACTTAGTTTTGCCGCCGACTTTCATCAATTGAAGACCTTCAGTCCAGCCCTTGATCACACGGTTAAGTGGGAAAGAGATGGTTTGGCCGCGCTCAACTGAAGAGTCGAACACTGTGCCGTCTTGAAGTGTGCCGTGGTAGTGAACTTCAACAACGTCTTCAGGTCCTGGAGTTGCGCCAGTGCCTTCTTTGATGGCTTTGTAAGCAAGACCAGAAGCAGTCGTTTTCACGCCTTCTTCTTTACCGAATTTTTCCAAGAAAGCTTTGCCGCCTTCTTTTTCTTGAAGAGCAGCTTTATCCATACGCTCTTTGAAGAGACCTTGGATTTTCTGCTGGTAAACCGCCATATCTACTTCAGACTTCTCGTTCTTCGCAGACGCCGAGAGACCTTTGTAGAGAGCGCTCATCTCTTTGTCTGTGAGGTTCAAACGTTGAAGGTTTGAGCCGAGCATGAAACCCATGGCGTAAAAAGTTTTGTCCGCATCGCTTTCAACTTTGATGCTTTTTGGATCACTACCGCTGTTGCAACCGACGAGAGCTAGTGATGCCGCGCCGATGATCAGCCATTTTGCTGCTTTCATTTATAAATCCTTTTAAAGGTTGAAAAGTTTCACGTTAGGTTAAACCGAGTCATTATGTTTGCCAATCATTCTACAAGCTTCCGGGCCCGTATCCACAATAATCCTACTAACGCAGCCGCACCTAATAACGCTGAGGGAAGTCCGACGGGAATTTCAGCGCCATGGAATGTGAGGTTAAAGCAGACATGATCAAGCAGTGCAAAAAAGACGCCCACAAAAAGGGCCCCATCTGTCATCTCGCGCCAAGGATTGGCCCGATACACGCCCAGCTGACGCAACAAAAGTGGACCAAGGAGGCCGAGGAATGAAAACACTCCAAATTGCGTCACAACCCAAAGAGTCGCGATAAAGGCCAGCAGCAAAGATCCGCGAATAATTTTATCAACAGGTACGCCCAGACCACGGCACCATCCAGGGCCCAGCAACAAGGCTTTCCACGAGCGGCGATGACGAAGCATAAAAGCAAGTAATGGAAACCAAACCAATAGCGAAAGTCCCCACCCTATTGGAGTAAGCGTTTGCATGCGACCAAACCACAGTTGCTCTGGAAACTCACGGTTAAAGGCCATGGCCATAAACTGCATGACAGCAAAGAGTGATCCTACAAATAAATTCACACTAAGACCGAGCAGAAGAATCACACGAAAATCACCGCCCGAGCGCCAATGGGTATGGCGTGAGATGATCCACAATCCTGCGCTCACCAGAAGTCCGATGACAAAGGCAGTATCCGCCATATTACCAAGACTCCAACCCAAACCTTCTAACAAATAACTCAACATGATAATAAAGACAGCGGCGCCATCCATACCCAGAGTGCTGGGCGAAGCCAGTTCGTTACGTCCAGTGATTTGGACAAGTGATCCGGCGAAGGACAGCAGGAAGCCTGCAGCTACGGCGGTAAGAAAACGAAGAAAGTCGAATTCCCAACTCATGGCTGCTTCACCCATGAAAGTCCTGTTGCAGCGGGAGTCAAAGTCCAATTATCCAGCGGGTGTAAAGCCACTTCGCCATGATGAACCAGCAGCAAATATTTTCCGGCCGAGAGCCAGTCTTGCAACAAACCCCATAGTACGACTTGGCGCTTTTGATCGAGTGACTGAAAGGGCTCATCCATGATCCACACGTCACACTCAAGGGAGCGCATCATGAGAATTTTGACCCACTGATTTTCTCCGCCGGAAAGTTGCGACACTTTCCGCGGCCACCAACTTTTTACAGCACTCTCCTGCCACCACGCTAGACTGCGCCAATCGGCATGAATATGGCGGTGATGAGTCACATCCCAGAGCACATCCATCACGGCTTCGACGGTAAGATTTTGAAAAGGCTCGAGAGGTGTTTGGTCGGTAAAACCCAAGAGTTTAGTCGGGAAAAGTACTGGCCAGTGAAGCTTCAGTTCCTCGAGAAAACTTGTTTTACCGGCCCCATTGGGTGCTGCAAGGCGATGACAAACTCCGCCATTAAGCGACATATCCACACACCAGTGGAGCTGACTTCGTAAAAGTGAGTGGTCTATTTTTATGTGCAGCATAACTTCTTCCATGATTCTAAAGTCCCTCGTACAATGTGTCTCGGAGGATATCTATGTCGCTGCAAACTCATAATGAAATCGAACTGGAAAAAGCACTTAAAGAACTCACATCGACCCAAATGGGCCGTCGCTTGTTTCTGCAGGCCGCTCCTCTTTTGATCGCCAGTGCTTGCGCGACAAAATCTACCAAGGAACGCTTGCGCGAAGGTGACAACTCCGGACAAAAAACCGAGCTGACTCCTGCCGACGAACTTAAAATGACGGCGGAAGTCCTGCCGCAAATGAGAAAAGACTATCCGCCGATTCAAAACTCGGAATTGCAAAGCTATGTGAATAACATTGGTCAGCGTATCGTGCGGGCCAATAACTTAGGCGGCAAGCCCTACAACTACACATTCACAGCTGTGGATGTAAATTACGTGAATGCCTTTGCTCTTCCAGCAGGCACCGTGATGGTTACGGCTCCTCTGATCACCATGGCCGAATCGGAAGCGGAACTCGCGGGTGTTATTGGCCACGAGATTGGCCACATCAAAGCGCGCCACACAGCTGAACGAATGGAGATGGCAAAACAATCAGAGAAAAAAACATGGCTGTACGGAGCTGTCGGTGGACTCCTCGGTGGAGCCGCTGGTTTTGGTCTCGGCAAGATGCTATGCAAACCCAAAGACAATGAGTGTCTGCAAAAAGCTGCACTTTATGGCGCTGCTGCCGGAGCCGGCGGTGGTCTCTTGATTCAGAAATACGCTTTTATGGCGAACTCACGAGAAGATGAGATGGAAGCCGATCGCATTGGTTTCCGCACTTCTCTTGCTGCTGGCTATGATCGAAATCATGTCGGAACGTTTTATTCAAAACTTCTCGAAATGGAGAAGAAAGCCAAAGGTGATGGCAATAAGTTGCTCGCCTCTGTAACTGATGCCATGAGTACACATCCCCCTTCTGAACAACGCGTGAAGCAGATGAATCAGATGGCGGCAGAAGCTCCGTTGAAGACTGGCGCGATTGTCAGTACAAAAGAATTTGAGAAGATGCAGGCGATCGCTTCTCGCTATGGTAAGAAGGCCTAGAGATTTCTCTAGGCCCCCGCAAGTGTTAGCATTTTACTATGAACAAGCTCCGCCACGACAAACTCGTGAACCACCCTCACGTCTCGGTCCTGATGGACGTTCACGTTGAGGTCTAGTTGGTCGGCTGTCTGAAGGACGTGTTGGACGTTCTACACGTGGTGGACGTGGTGTCGGACGCTCTACACGCGGTGGACGTGGTGTCGGACGTTCGACACGTGGAGGACGCGGTGACGGGCGATGCTCGATACGTGGTGGACGATGACTTGGGCGACGCTCTACGCGTGTCGGACGATGATCCGGGCGGCGATGGTCATGATCAATGACGATTGGCCGGCTAGCGCAATACACCCCGGCCGCACAGTCATTCATATCGGACGTATTAAAAAAAGCCTGGCGCTTAACTAGGCTGGAGCCGCACTCAATTTCCTGTGAAACGTCGAGACGCTTTAGGAAAAGAAAAGGCTTTGTTGTGACAGTCACTGCTCCGTAGTTACGAACAGCATCTTGCAACTCTTGGCACGTGACTTTTTTTGCTCGTATGACAGGCGTATCGGCGAGCGCGGGAATTGCTAGCGATAAGGCAAAGAGACCAAACATTAAATTCTTCATATCACTCCTCGAAAATTTGCGGTTGAGACTTCTGTGGAGTGGGATTTATCAGGCCGCGTACTGCCCGTCGAAAAAAAACTACTGACATATAATTCTGGTATTTAGGGGGAAAAGGGTGTCAGTTTGACCACTCGCCGGTGGCAAAGTGGCCCAAACAAAGAAGTATCTACTGCTTATCTTTCCAAGTTTCAGTAAACCTTCTCATAAAATGAATTTGTGAGGGGCCAGGAGTCAAGGCCCCCACGTCTTTTACATTCCACAAGCGGCCTTCACCTTTGAGCAATTCAAATTTACGACCTGGTTTGAGTTCACTGATGCCTACCAGGGCCTCTTTACCAGTAAGGGCCTTGCGCCACTTCTCACCCCAGCGAACATAAGCGAGTGTGCTATCAAAAGAACGGATGCGGTCA
>JAKFUR010000121.1 GCA_021732585.1 Bacteriovoracaceae bacterium | reverse complement strand
CAGTTTATGCGAGGATTAAGTCGTGGCCCAGGAGGGCCGACGGCACACTTGATGGTAAATGAGGGTGGCAAGAGACAGTTCATCTGGAGCGACGGAACTGAGCTTAAGCGCCATGATTTAAGTGGTTACTTCTTTTATCAAAACAAACATTTCCACGAAGGCTTCCTGCTTTCCGGCATCGGCAAAAAAATTGTCGCTTATAGTGGTCTTGGGCTCGCCCTTATCGTGCTTTCAGGCGTGCTGTTCTGGACAGGAAACGGCTTCTTAAAGCGTACAAAAAATCTTTGGAAAAATAGTCCACGACGCCTGGCCGCTTGGCACGTGGTGCTCGGGCTCGTGATTGCAGGGCCACTTTTTTTTCAGGCCCTAACCGGCAGTATGATTGAGTTACACAATCTTATTTTTGCGAATGCACCGGTGATTGAACACGAAAAACCTATGAGCTGTACTCCGAGCGAGCAGCTGGCGCTTATCGAAAGACTTGAACAACCCATGATGGTGTTCTTCTGTCGTCCAGATTTTCCCTACCTCATGGTCCGCACCACGCAAGGTGAAGTCATTCAATACACCGCCGCTGGTTTGGCGGTGATGACCCAGCCCAAAGACCAATGGCAGGGAAACCCTCTCACTCGCAAGGGATTCTTCGTCGGACTTCATGAGGCGAAGATCTTTGGCAAATTCCACCACGTTTATAACTTTATAGTGGGAGTCGCTCTCACATTCTTTATTATCTCCGGGCTCATCCTGTGGACCCGCAAGAAATTCAAACATGCACGCTCTGTGCAGGAGGCCTCATGATCCGCTTTCTCGTTCCCTTCATTGCTTTCGGTGTAATGTCGTCAGCAATCGCTCAAGATGTCCTGGCGCCCGTTGAAATCCGCGCCAAAGAAATTTCTCCTGTCCGCTGGAAAGAAGTAGAAAGCACACGCATTCTCAGTGGTAAAAAGAACAAGGCCACCAAGACTGATATCAATCCTCCGATTGCGACGGATAACTTGCGTCAGTTCTTCTCGCAAAACGCTGCAGTACTCACACCTGAGCAAAGCACAGAGCCGTGGACGGCCCTCAGCATCCGCGGTATCGGCGATCCCCATGAAGCGCAAAACGTTTTAATTCTGCAGGATGGTTTGCCAGTTCCTGTCGACATGTACGGTAGCGGCGGTCAGTACTACTCACCTCCAGGCCCTCTGATGGAAGAGATCGAAGTCATCGGTGGTGGTGCGGCTTTGATGTACGGCCCTCAGCCCGGCGGCGCGATTAACTTCCGCAGTAAAAGCCTCAATCCAGAAACTGAATTCGGTGGCAAAGTAGGTTTGACCTACGGAAGCTACGATCTGAAATCAACCGTGAATCAAATTCAAGGTAAAGCAGGCAATACCGCTTACTGGGCCGGTTACTACCGTAAAGAAGGTAATGGTTACCAACGCACGAATGCAGATTTCTTTGCTCACAACTTGCAAGCGAAGACTCACACGTACCTCGAAAACGGCGGCATCGTGAAGTTCGCAGTACAAGGTTACGACTCTGATTTCGGTATGCCTGGCGGTATGGCACGTTTGAATTGCAACGCTGCTAATGCGAACTGCTGGGATCGTGATGGTGATAATCGTAAAGCCACTCGCGAAAATGATCGTCTCAAGATTGCCCGTGCCTTGATGTCTGTGGGGTATGAAAAGAAAGTCAATGAAGCTACGACAGTGGAGACGACTGTTTGGACCACAACCTACAAACGTTACTCTAACACACAAACGGGCGGCGGTTTTGGTACCAGCCCAACGGCCGACACCAACTCAAGTCGTCAGAACGACGCCCACGGCCTGAACGCTGAAGTGCGTGCTCGTCACGATTGGAAAATGGGCGAAAACGAAAACACGTTGACTGCTGGAGCGCTGACCTACAACACGAATGCACCGACTACGGCATGGACTGGTAATGATGCCGCAGCTAACCGCGGAAACGTCTCGAGCCGTGTACAAAACGAAACTCGTGCCATGGCCGTGTTTGCAGAAAACCGCTTTGCTTTTGGTAAGCTGGCCATTATTCCTGGTGTGCGTGTTGAGCACATTGAATTGAGTACGCACAACCGCACGCTCAACCGTGATCGTGATGAAACCTTCAACGTTCTTCTTGGTGGCCTCGGCACAAGTTATGATCTCACTGAGCAAACACAGGCCTATGCTAACGTTTCACAAGGTTTCAAACCTATTAGTTTCGGTACCGTGATTCAACAGGCCGATCCGACCGTTACAGTGGAAGGTGATATTAAGCCTTCGTATATCTACAACTACGAAGCCGGTGTCCGCAGCGATTCGCCGAAATGGAATTGGGATGTTTCAGGATACTGGGTTCAGTATCAAAACCAACTCGCCAGTACGACTTCAGGTGGCGTGACGACATTGTTCAACGGTCGTTCGGCGCACTACCGCGGGATTGAAGCCGGCGTGACTCGCAAAGATGTTCTCTCTCATGAGCAACACGCTCTTGATCTCTACGTGAATGGTAACTTACTAGATGCTGAATTTCGTGGTGGTGTGCTGGAAGGCAAAAAACCGATGTTCAGCCCGCGCCACATGGTGAAATACGGTGCGATCTATCGCTACGCTGAGAAGTATCGTGCTTCTGTGTTGGCGACCTATGTATCAGATTACTATGCTAACGATACCCGCACAGATAACAACTACGTGCCTTCTTACCAGCTGTTTGACCTCTTGGCCGAAGCTCGTTTCGGGAAGCATTGGAGTGTGAACGGTGCCGTGAACAACTTCTTAGATAAGATTTACTACGCTCGTGTACAATCAACCGGGGTATTGCCGACCATGGGAAGAAATCTCTACGTGGGTGCTAGCTATCGGTTTTAGAACTTAGCCGACAGCTTTTGTCAGTGGTGGGCCCTTCCTGCCCACCACGCCAAAGACGGGGAACTGAAGCTAAACTAAGAGAGTGAAGACCGACCTCAATCCCTATGGGATGCCACTTAATTCGCCTGTTTCTCAGCCGTTAAAAAACGGTAAGGCACTGCCTGTGGGTGCCAAAGTTCCGGATGCTTTGAAACCTACGAGTGCGGCGAAAGATTACAAAGTCGATCTTTCCGAAGCGGCCCGTCAGCCCACAACAAACACACCTTCACTTCCAAGTGCACCTAGTGTTCCGTCACTGCCATCGACACCTGATCTTCCATCGTTGCCGAAAGAAGCAGTCGAGCAAGCGGCCAAGGACAAAGCCCAAGAGAAAGCAGCGGAGAAAGCCGAGAAGCTCGCGAAAGCTGAAGAGAGCGCGAAAGCCGGTAGTGTGAAAAAACCGGCGATCATTTTCGTCTCAGGTTTACAGTGGATGTATTCTCCTTCGAAATCAGAGGGAAGCTACGCAGGTGTGGGGCGCATGGCCGAAGCCGTCGACGGATCTCGTATCTACGGATGGGATCAGAAAGATGAAATTATTTCTCAGATCAAAAAAACGCATTCAGACTTTCCGGTCATTCTCGTCGGTCACTCACTCGGCGGCGATACCGTGAAAGAAGTGGCGGATGAACTTGATTCCCTTGAGCACAACTTCCGCAAAGTCGACTTGCTCGTGACGATCGATGCCGTGGGGTTTGGTAACGACATCATTCCACAGAACGTAAAACAGCATTTGAATGTGTTTGGTGAGAACGACATGTTCTTGAACGATGGACCCCATGTGGCCCGTCGCTTCGAAAAAACCCAGGTGCAAAATATTTTGTCACCCCTGGACCATACCGAGTTGGATGACTCTAAAGAGATCCAATTTGAGATCATGGAAGCGATAAACAAGGTGTTACCTGGCCGCACTAAGGAAGCGAAATAGTCAGCTAATGTTTCTCCACAGTTTTCCTTAAAAAAATCCCGCAAAATCCGACAAGCTTCGCATCACGACTGCACGTGATGAATGCAAGGTTTTGGATGAATCAGACAGCACTCTTTATCTGCGGACTCGTACTCGCTGCCAGCCTGATTGGCGCAGCTAGTTTTGGCGATCTTGCTGATAGCTATTACGCCGCCCAACCCAAGTCCGAAGCCGGCCGTTGCCCCGCCTCAGTAGAGGAAGATAAAACTATTATTGGCCACAGCGAAACTGTCTTCTTCGGTGCTGAAAAAAGCATGGTCTTTGACGCCAAGGTTGATTCTGGCGCTGAGACTAGTTCGATCCACGCCCTAAATGTTGTGGCGTTCTCTCGCAAAGTAACTGAAAACGGCGAAGAGAAAGAACTCCTCTTTGTCCGCTTTAATACCGCTGATGACGCCGGCCGTTCGCGCCAGCTTGAACGCATGGTGAGCCGTATCGATCAAGTCCGTTCGGCTTCAGGCACATCAACACGCTACTTCTTCCGTGAGGTCGTGTGGGTCGACGACACATCATATGAAATTGAAATAAATCTGGCCGATCGTTCGGCCCTGTCGAAAAAAATGTTGATTGGGAAGAATCTACTGAATCAAGGTTACTTGATTGATACCAATCAGGCCTACGTGATCACACGCGCTATCTCGGCAATAGAAAAACTCTAAATCTAGCGAAATTTCCGAGACGGAATGACTTCTGGCGTGGCCGGCTCGTACTCTGGATGAACTCCGGCGCAGCCGTCTAGCGGTACAGTCTTTTCACTTACCACGCGAACATGCTGTGGCAATCTCACGAACGAGCTGTAGATCTGTTTTTTGCTTGAGCTAAAGAGCGCCACTTCAAAATAGTAATCTCCCACCATGGTGTTCCCGATGTTCAAAGACGTGGGGACGAGCTCGCTCACCGTGAGCTTTTCAGTGTGATTCCCGGCAAAGGCCACCGGGAATTCTGTGTGAGCTTTTTCACCAATAAGTTGCCAACCATCAAGCCGTCGGTCGTGAGAAAAAGCCGGGCATTGGAATTTACGGAAGCGCTCTGAGATCGCCCAAGCTGCATAGGTCAGACTGAAGGAGATGGCCTTCATGGGTCGGCTGCTCGCCCGGCCTTTTTGCACCCCAAGAAATGGTGCAAAAAGTGTAATGAGTTCGATGCGTGAGCCCTGCGAGTTAGCTTGAATAATGCGTACCAGCCATGAATCCACTCCGAAGGCTTCCTGTAGATGTTTCACGTCATCACTTTCAAGGGGAGGAAGAGCTAATACCACGTTGAGGTTTTTGCTGACGGTGTCACGATAGATGCGTCCGACTTTCCAAGTGCCTTCTGACATGGTGGGGACATTCCATTCCACCTCAGTAAGCCTGACGCCAACGCCATCACGCTGCAAGACAGCTTTTTTGGTGCAGCCCAAGAGACAGAGTAATGTTGTCAGACAAATAACGTCCCAGCGCATGTCTTCTCTCCAAGCTTTCTGTTAAACTACTGCCATTATAGCTCGAAAGGAGAGACTTCATGAAATTCATCTTGTTAGTAAGTATCTTAGGCCTTGTTTCAGCCTGTAGTTCAGCTCCTGGCGTTCTCACTGAGGGTGGCAAGGAAGTTGAGACTCTCGCAACCAAGCCCGGCACAGAGTGCAATGTGGTTGGCAAAGTTGTCGGTGAGAGTGAGCAGGGCAGTCCAGAGATGGCACGTAACCATGCTCGCAATTTGACGTCGAAGTTGCGTGGCAACTCGATGTTCATTAATCAAGAAGTACCGAACGGAGCAAAGATTCAGGTTTTTGCGACTTCTTACGATTGTGAGTAAGTAGAAAGATATTGATCGAGGCTTTCGAGGGTGGGCAGATGACTCACCCCGAAGGTTTTGATTTCTGTCGCTACCCAGGGCTTAATGTTTCCACCCACAACAACGGGAACATTTACAGTCAGTAAACTCTTAATTCTTTTAAGATAATCTTGCAGGGTAAGCTGCTCAGTAATCTCATGGCCCTTGGTCACCCCAAAAAGTACAGACGTTGGTCGCAGTTGGTTGATCGCTTCTGCCATGGCATCGGCCGGCATGTCTTTTCCTAAGAATAAAAACTGCACATTGTACTCGATACACAAGAGGCAGGCGGCCATAAGACCAATCTCATGCAATTCACCTTCGGGTGCAGCGAGAAGAATGAGCCCTGGGCGCAATTGCTGGCGCACATAGTGTTTCGCGATCATCTGACCCATATGAAATTGCACGATGGCGCTGAGCGTGTGCTCTTGGGCGATGGAAATTCTCTGATCGTAAGAGCGGATACCAATCTCGCGAAACAGCGGAACGATGATCTCAAGAGCAAAGTCGCGCGGACTCAGCGTTTTTTTCACTTTTTCTAGTTCATAGGAAATGATGTCGAGCTTGTAAGCAGAGAGCGCCATAAGAATGCCGCTTCTCACAGCATCCATGTCGACGATGTCTTTATCGTTCGCTGAAAAGAGATCAATTGAGGTCAGCTCGTTTTTTTTCAGCATCGCTTTTAACTCATCATTAGAGAGCGCAGCTATTTTTCCAATGGAAAGGCCTTGCTGGGTGAGTTGCTGAAGGATGGAGAGTTTTTCGATATCAGATTCTGAGTAGAGACGATGACCGTTATCCGCGCGTTGCGGAGTTAAAACGTTGTAACGCTTCTCCCAAGCACGTATTGTTGCCGCTGCAACACCAGATAGCTGCGATGCGATATGAATATTGAAAACTGACATATAGATCGCATACTAGAAAAAAAAGCACTTTTTGGCCTGATAAGTTTTTTTGCTATTTAATAGTCCAGAAATTGTTCATCTCTGAGGAGCTCACATGTCCGAGACTTACCCGGTCAAAGCAGCGGTCCAAGATAAATCCTTTCTTAAGGATATGGCCGTTTATCAGAACTTATATCGTCGCTCTCTTGAAGAGCCGGAAAAGTTTTGGCTGGAAGTTTCTCAGCGTTTGGATTGGTTCACACCTCCTATCGAGGCGGGCCGTGGTGATTTTAATCATGTGAATCATCAATGGTTTACCGGCGGAAAACTGAATGCTTCATGGAACTGCGTGGATCGTCAGCTCCCCACTCGTGCGAAAAAGACAGCGTTGATCTGGGCGAAGGATCAGCCCGGCGAATACCAACACATCAGTTATGAAGAGCTTTATGCTGAAGTCTGTCGTGCCGCCAATATGTTGGAAGCTCATGGAGTTAAGAAGGGTGATCGCGTCTGCATTTACCTCCCGATGATCCCAGAGCTTGTGTACTCGGTTCTTGCTTGTGCTCGTATCGGTGCCATTCACTCTGTGGTGTTCGGTGGTTTTAGCGCCGAAGCTCTACGTGGCCGCGTGGAAGATGCGGAATGCAAAGTTATTATCACGGCCAACGAAGGTTTGCGCGGGGGCAAGCCCATTCCACTTAAGACCATCACCGACGATGCCGTGAAGGATATTAAGTTTGTAGAAAAAGTTTTTGTCGTCAATCGCACAGCGACTGCATGGACGCCTCGTTCAGTGGACGTTGTGTGGAATGATGAGATTCAAAAATATCGTCCGGTGGCACCTTGTCCGGCGCATGATGCGGAAGATCCATTATTTATTCTCTACACCTCAGGCTCAACAGGAAAACCTAAAGGTGTTTTGCACACCACAGGTGGTTACCTGACCTACGCCAGTTACACCCATCAATACGTTTTTGATTATCACGAAGAGGATGTGTATTACTGTGCTGCCGATATTGGTTGGGTGACAGGCCACAGTTACATCGTTTACGGACCGCTTTCCAATGGCGCGACCTGCGTGCTATTCGAGTCAGTGCCGAACTATCCTGATGCCGGCCGCTACTGGCAGATCATTCAAGATTTGAAAGTGAATATTTTCTACGGAGCGCCGACGGCGTTGCGTGCACTGGCGCAGATGGGTGATGAGATTGTGCGTAAGTATGACCGCTCGTCATTGCGCATTCTAGGAAGTGTCGGCGAGCCGATCAATCCGGAGATTTGGAAGTGGTATCACGATGTCGTCGGTGAAGGCCGTTGTGACATCATGGATACTTGGTGGCAAACCGAGACGGGCGGTATTCTCATGACGCCGCTTCCTGGTGTCACACCCACTAAACCGGGCTCAGCGACATTTCCATTCTTCGGAGTTGAGCCCGTATTAGTTAAGCCGGAAACAGGCGAAGAGTTGCATGGCAATGGAGTGGAAGGCGCGCTTTGCTTGAAGCGTTCATGGCCTGGTCAAGCACGCACGATTTACAAAGACCACGCGCGCTTTAAAGAAACCTATTTCTCGCAGTACAAAGGCCTCTACTTCACTGGTGATGGCTGTAAGCGTGATACGGATGGGTATTACTGGGTCACAGGACGAATTGATGACGTGTTGAACGTCTCTGGCCATCGTCTCGGGACTGCCGAAGTAGAAAGTGCCTTGGTTGAGCACGAGGCGGTCGTAGAAGCCGCCGTGGTCGGTTACCCTCACGACATCAAGGGTCAGGGCATCTACGCTTACGTCGTGCTGTATCCCAACCAAATTGAATCTCCGGAACTCTTAGAAAAAATTAAAGACAGCGTCCGCAATAGCATCGGCCGTTTTGCTGCTCCTGATAAAATTCACGTGACGAAGGGCCTGCCTAAAACACGTTCAGGTAAAGTCATGCGTCGGATTCTGCGCAAGATCGCCGCTGCGGAATACACAGGCCTTGGTGATCTCAGCACACTCGCTGATCCGAGCGTAGTGGATGCGCTGGTGAATGAGCATAAGGCCCGCCATTGAAGCCTATTGAGCTGAAAGAATATCTTTGCGCTCAGATTCCCATCGCAAAAGCCTTGGGAATTGAGGTCGTCAGTCTGAGTGCAGACGGTGTTGAACTCACGGCGCCACTGGAGGCGAACCGCAATCATCTTGGTACTGCGTTCGGTGGCAGTCTTGGATCTGTGATGATTCTGGCGTGCTATGCCTGGATGTTTAATCGCCTCGGAGAAGACGGAAAGAGCTGCCATGTGGTCATTCAAACTGCGCAGACGGATTACTTAAAACCCGTCACGGGGAATTTGCGTGCGATCTGCAGTCCGCCGGATGGTGCTCAGATCGAAAGAATGTTACGGCATGTGGATAGAAAAGGTGTGGCGCGCTTGAAGATTGAGTCTCAGATCGTCGATGCTACGGGAGATGTGCTCTGTCGTTTTGTGGGCGATTTTGTCGCCCACGTCGCGAAATAACTATTTAATAACCACGCCGCGAATATCTTCGCGGGTGAAGTACGTTCCACCGACACGGAAGCTATCCAGGTCACCGAGCTTGCCTGTGACTGGGCTGAACGCCATAGACTCGATCTCACGCTTTAGAACTGCGCGGTCTTGTAAAAGTACAACTTGTACGCGATCGGCCGGAAGCACTAGGCCTGCGCCAGTGACTTCACCAAGAAGCAGGCGATTGCCACCTTGCTCAAGACCACGAAGAGAAAGCTGGCGCTCTTGCAGCAAACGATCAGCTTGTGAGCGATCGAGAGCGAGAGCTTGGAAAGCTGTTAAAAGTCCCATGACAAGAATTAAAGCTTTCATTGGAGTTCTCCTTCTGGCTCGGCCAGAAACGTTTCGCAAAGGTTCAAAGTAAAGTAAGGAACATCACCGTGGTTAGCAGCATCTTGCATAATCGCGTGAGTGGCCTTAACCGCTTCACGTTGCACATCTTTAATTTTTTTGATCGCGTCTTCATTTAGTGACTCACTCAAAGAGTACATAAGGTTCAAGCCGCGGCCCACTGACTCTGGACGGTAGAACTTCACCAATTCTGGCAAGTGCGATGAAGCCACTTGCAAATCAAGACTAAAGTCACGATCACGTGCACTCAAGCGGCCATCAACTTCTTTAATCAATTCCTGCTTGAGCATATCTTCTGCTTTACGCTTACCAGTGCTACCGAAGAGCTCAGTCACTTCCATCCAAGAAGTCCCCGCACTGTTAGCAGCGAGCTTGTAGATGAAGTAGCTCATGCGATCTTTTAAAGCTTCGTTCAAATCAACTGAGTAAACGCGCTTCTCAGAACCTTCGAAAACAAATCCACCGAAGTGCTTTTGCAAAAATTCAGCGAGAACAGGAGGCAAGAGCTTCATCAATTCGCCAACGCGCTTTTCGCGGCAGATGTAGGCACACAAATTCAAAGCTGTGTGTGGCGCTACTTCTGATTTTGATTCTTCCTGCATGAGGCGGCGAAGGGAAGTCACAGGCACTTGTGCTCTTTGAGCAAGTGCTTGCACGGTCACTCGTGGGTGGCGTGCGAGGAAGTCTTGTACCAAAACTCGGAGTGAGCTGATGGTTGAGGCTTCGTTTTGTGTGACTTCGATTTGCAAGGTTTAGATCTCCTTGCATCCTTCATATCAACAACTTCGTACTCCTTGATAGGGGGCGTGTAGTCCTGACAGACGATAAGAGATACATGGTGTCGCACTGGCCCCGAAGAACCCGTCAATACCGCTTAAAACCCACGGCGCGGGGGGCGAACTGGTGTCGTTCTGCCACCGTTGTCGGAATTTCCACCCCCGCCGCCGGCACATGAACGGGTGATGAGGCGAATTTTTACACTACCGTTGATGTCGGATGAGTCCACGGTTGCAAGACCACTGCGGCTCAAGTCGCGGTTCAAGATGGCGAGCTCTACGTGATTGTTGAGCATGAACTTCACACTGCGAGCTGCGCGAGAAGCGCAGGCCGAGCGAATGGGAACAGTGACAACAGGATTACTAACCCAGTCATCATTGGCTTCGCCATGCCAAATTCTATTCTCAAGCACGGCTTTATTTGAGCCAATACCACCCAACCCCTGGTGTCCCAGGAACATAGTAGAGAAGGTGCCTTGAACGCCGCTATCAAGAATCATCGCACCTCGGTTGAAGATTGAGATCTCGAGCGATTCGACCTGTTGTCCTTCGGGTAGATCAGCTGTGAGACTTAACGCGCACGACTTAAAGTTGAGGGCCGGATCATTGGCGCGATTCACGCGACCCGTGTTTGGAAGATTGCGCGGCACCTGAAGTTGAAACGAATCGAATAGAATCGATACACTTGTATTGTCCGGTGAAGGAGAGATTGCAACCGATCCGACGGGGCAACCTGATCCTCTATAAGAGAGACCACCGAATTGAACCTGAGCTTGCGCACTATTAAGTGCAAGAAGAAGTGTGGCGGCGGTGAGGATGGCGAGTAAGTGTGACATGTGGTCTCCCTTGTTTCTTACTTTCTGAATACATCTATAGCGATGAAGAAGTGAACCCCTGATGAAAACACTTTCGCCCAGGTGGTTTTTTGAAAAAACCAGGTGGGCGACAACGTTTACTCGAAAGCATTTTGCTACTTCACGAAACAATTTGCCGCTGTGTATGTTCAGAGCAAGCCAACGGGACAACGAAGTCCTCCAACCTGCAAGGAGATCACATGACTCTTATTAAAAAACTCGTTCTGATCGCATCACTTTCTCTCTCAGCTGGTGCCATGGCACAAGGTCTTGAACTCGGTTTCCCGAGCACTGGTGGTAACGGATGTCCGCAAGGAACTGTTTCGGCCAACCTTTCACCGGATAGCTCACAGCTGACTATCTTGTTCGATCAGTTCTTGGCGGAGGCCGGTCCATCTGCTGGCAAGACTCTTGATCGTAAGAGCTGTAACATCTCAATTCCAATTCGTGTTCCAGGCGGCTACAGCGTTTCCATCGTAGCTGTTGATTACCGCGGCTTCGTAGGTCTCCCAAACCGTCGTGCAAATGCTCGCTTCACTGCTGAGTACTTCTTTGCTGGTATGATCGGTCCACGTATGTCGAAGACTTTCGTAGGTGCTCAGAACACTGACTACTTGGTTGAGAACGACTTGATTGTTTCTGCGCAAGTATGGTCTGCGTGTGGTGCTGAAACCAATATGCGCATCAACGCTTCAATCATGTTGCAAAACACTGACCGTGTTGAAGACGCTATCGCGACTGTTGACTCGGCCGATATCAGCTCTGGCATCCTTTACCAACTTCAATACCGTCGCTGCCGTTAATCGGTACCGTTCGGTCGCATCACTCCCGAAGGGCCCCGAAAGGGGCCCTTTTTTATGTACAAGACAGCTGTCGAATCAATGGTTTAGCCCCTCATTTCCTCCCTCAAATTGCCGATAAGCTCTGTGATGAGATACCTCGCAGGCATCCTCTTTTCGCTTTTCATGATGAGCTCTTGGGCCGTTGAATCGCCACGTCAATTAGCGCTGGAACAATTTCCCATTCAGGTGAGAGATCTCTTAGGCAAAAAGTCCAGCGAAGCGCGCATCGTGTTTAAAGATGTTCCACAAAATAAGCGTCGCGAAGATGATCGTGGTTTATTTTTAAATCTTCTGGGTGTGAATTACGATGTGACTCTTGGAAAGAAAGCAGAAACCATTGAATGGTTAGCCTTGCGCTCACCACCTCAACAGGCCAAAGGTCTCTATGAAAAAATCATGGAGAAGTACGGCAAACAAGCGCAAATCAAAGATGTGCAAGTGACCGGACCCGCACCCGGTCAATACATAGAAATAAGTTTTCCAGCGGAAGGCTCTGTCTTTCGTTTTATGGCCAGTAGTAAAGATCTCTATTCTGTAGTTGTACAGAAGCGGCCATGAAAAAACTTTTTTCCATTCTTTTGCTCGCATCTCTGCCCGTCTTTTCACACGACGAATGTGAGTCTTGCAGACAAGTAGAGGGGCGCCCGGATGAGAATATAGATGAATGGGCAGCATCGCTTCAGGTGGCGTCTAATTCTCTCAATTGGTGGTCTGCGACTCCTGCGCAGGTGGCCGTGGCACCTTGCCGTCAGGCGATTCCTAGTGACGCTGAAATGCGCCAATGGTTAGTAGCGAATGATTCGGGGGCTAAGGGAGTCAAAAATGTTCACGGGATTCCATTGCAAGATGAGTCGGTTGAAAATATCCGCGCACTCGAGCACCTGACGACTCTGCGCGATTGGCGCAAAAATCCTCTCACCAATCAACAACCGCAGTACGATTCAAATTGCACGACGGCGCTCTGTGCGGCCCAAGAACTCTTGGGTGATTCAGGCGTCATGGCGCTTTACATGCAACGTCGCTATGGCTTCACCGCATCTCACTTGGCCTACAACGAAACGTCACCCTGGACCCGCTCGCAGTTAGGCCAGGCCTTGGTGGGTGTCTTGGAATTTCCCTCAGGGGTTTTCCCTATGGAAGAGGCGCGCCCTTTTGTTCGCTATCGGGCGGGTCAGCTCCCACAGGGGTACGGTTCGACGACTGTCGCGGATTCTATCGTAAGATTTTTTGATCGTTGGCTCACGCTCCCTGACGGAGAAAAACAGGCCAACACGGCCCATGAACTCGGGCATGCGATCGCCGCAGAAACCGGTGCAGATCGCAGTCCTGCTTGGCTGGCGCTTTCTGGATGGGAAGTTGAAACCTATGAAGGCCCGTCTGGTCTTGTGGAGAATTACCGAGCCACGATCAAAGAGGCAGTTGTTTCAGGTTATGGCAGTACTAGTCCGGTCGAGGATTTTGCGGAAAGTGTGTCCGCTTATCGCTACAATCCGCAGCACCTACGCAGCCGCAGTCAGGCGAAATATGATTTCATTAAGCACACTGTGTTCAATGGCGTGGAGTACACCAGTCCAGCGACCTGCGCTCAACCCACCACTTACAGTTCGCAGTTGGCCACCGCCGTTCGACCCAGGCTCGAGTCCTGGAATCCCACGAACAATGATCTGAATCGTATGGCACGAAGCTGTTTAGGAACAATCTTTTCAACCATCGGTGCAGGTACCCAAAGCGCGCTGCTGACGAGCGCTCCGATTCAAGACTGTTTCGGCGAAGCCCCGCAAGCAGAAGTTCGCGATTGGATGCGAGAAGCTGCCGCGTCTCGACCCTGGGGTGCCCACGTCGCTCCGATGATGAGAAACGCGAGTGTCGCCCTACCGGCACCTTTAGTGAGTCGCATGCAAGGGGCGACGGCGAATTTTGGCCAACACATGCGCCAGTCCTTAGCTTCAGTTGTCCCAAGCGTGTTCCAGGCCCATCTTCCCATACTGAGCCGTACGGGTTGCCAGCAGGCGAATTTCTCTCAGGCGTTCACGTTTTACACGCCCGTTTACCAATCATCACCCAATGATCCGCAACGTTACCGCGCCAGGACACAGATCGCGGAGAGCGTAAAACAAATGTGCTTGGATATTGTGCAGGCGCGCTCGAATCCGAACGCAGCTGCGCCTCTCAAGACGCAGGAACTGACGAATTATCTGAAGAGACTTTTTCCCTAGCTAAGCCAGAAGATGCGATCTTCCACACTCAACGTGGGCGGATGTGGGTTTTTTCCGGCCTTCGCCAAAACCTTTTCTTCCAACACGCCAATGGCACTCTCAAGGCCCACTTGAAAGTCGCCTTTCTTGAAATGCGAACGAAGCAGCGCCAGGATCTCATGGAGATCTTCCGCCGTGAGTTTGGCGTTGAGATCGCGATCAATCAAAAGATGCATCTTGTGCTCATTTAACGACAAGAAAAGCAGGATCGAGGCTTGATGACCTAGGCTTGTCGACTGAAACTGTGAAAAGAGCGCACTGGCTTTCTCCGCTGTTTCACGTTCTGCTTCCGAAGGAAGAACAAAAAAGCGATGAAGGTCCAGCACACGCATCAAGACAACGGCCAACAAGATGCAAGCCCCGACCAAAAGAATTTCTAACGAACGTGGATGAAAATTGTAAAAGTGCAGCACAAGGGCCGAAATTATTAAGCCGATCAAAACACCCCCACGCCAGAGTGCGCCGGGGTAGGGATCAGAAGCATGGCATGCGGCCACAACCAACTCGTAGCCGGTACGTTCTTCGAACTTTTTGATTTTCTCAGCAACGGGAGCTGACGTGAAAGGTGCATTTCTCATTTACCAATCTCCTGAGGCGCCACCGCCA
>JAKFUR010000054.1 GCA_021732585.1 Bacteriovoracaceae bacterium | reverse complement strand
CTATAATAAAAAATCTTATCCACAAAACGAGCTTCTCGATCTCATGATCAAGACCCAGGTTATCCGCGACAAGATCGGATCACAGGGCTTTGTTGTTGGGGACGACGCCGTCGAATCACGCATCAGCATGACTGAACAAAAGCTCGGACTCAATCGCGACAGTTTGCTTGAGTTCTTAAAAAGCAAGGGCGTGACGTACGAAGAGTATTTCGAAATCATTCGTGAAGCGATGGAGTACAACCTCTTCACCACGCGTATCATTGGCCCGCTAGTTACCGTGACAGAACAAGAACTCAAAAACGAATTCTACAAGCGCCAATCAAGCGATAAGGCCTTGAGCTTTACATTTGAGCTCGTAGACTTTTCTGTTCCAGAGTCTGAAGCCAAGGGCAAAGGAAACGATACGTTTGTTCAGGCGCTAAAAGACTACCAAGTCACAGGCCGCCTCGGTTACGGCTATCAAGACCTCGACGCGACACCGCTTGAAAATATCAAAGAGGACGGACTCGCTCCGGCTATTCAAGCTGCTCTCTCAAAAACTCCTGAGGGTAATTTTGCTCCACCTGTTATGCTGGGCGGTCGCCTGCATAGCTTCTTTGTAAAAAAGAAAGATCTTGTAGAGTCAGCTGCTTACTTACGCTCCAAGGAGCGACTCGAAGAAGAGTTGTTCACTGAAAAAAGCCAGGCGCTTACCCACAACTGGTTTGAACGCGAATACACGAATTACTACATCAAAAAAAGTTTATGATCGTTGTTACGCAAGGGCATTAGAAGGGCATCGGCATCGAGGTGTTCTTCAAGGCTTTGGCGTTAGCTCCCGCCAATTGGACAGGTGAGTGCAAGCTCATTGCTCACAAGCGCACCATTCTCACACATCTAAAAAAACTTGGCATCGAAGCAGAGGTGGAAGATGACTGTATTTATCTTCCGACCGGACGCCTGAGCTGTGAGTGGCTCAAAAATTCTCATAAGCTCCCTGCCTCAACAATGGCGATGGAAGCAGCACTCAATTTGGTCGAAGAAGATACCAATAGTGTTCTCTTCACATTGCCCACGACAAAAGATGACCTCAGAAATCCCAAGAAGCCTGCACAACGCTTTTTGGGTCACACTGAATACCTGAGAGCACGTTACAGAACAGACGCTCTTGGGATGTTCTTTGCTTCACCACACTTGGACGTACTTTTGCTTACAGATCATGTACCTTTAAGCAAAGTCGGCACAACCATTACGGCCAGATATCTCAAGCAGAAACTCCACACCTCACTCACACATTTGCGTCAACTTGAGCCTCATTTGAAACGTGCGCTGTTGGCCGGGATAAATCCTCACGCGGGCGAAGGCGGCTTACTCGGCAAAGAAGAAGCACGTCTTGCCTCAACACTGTCGGCCATCAAGGTTCCTGGCTTTAAAGTGCTCGGATTTTATCCGGGTGATACTTTACTCAAGCAGAAGCAGAGCAGCGCAGACCTTCTCGTGTATCCCCATCATGATCAAGGGCTTGCTCCCTTTAAATCCCTGATGGGAACACTTGGTGCCAACGTAACTCTTGGTCTACCTTTTGTTCGTCTCAGCGTTGACCATGGGACGGCGTTCCCACTCTATGGTAAAAATATAGCCGACTCGCGCGGAGCTTTTTTCTGTCTCCGCAAAGCGATCAGTTACCAGGAGCGAATCAGTGGAAAAGATTCAAATCACCAAGGCCAAGGTTCACAACCTTAAGTCCATCGACGTTTCGATTCCACGCCACACACTCACTGTTATCACTGGCCCATCAGGCTCAGGAAAATCATCTCTCGCTTTCGATACTGTCTACGCTGAAGGCCAGCGCCGTTACATCGAATCATTGTCGTCCTACGCACGTCAGTTCATCGGCCAGATTGAACCACCCGATGTTGAAAGCATCACGGGTCTTTCTCCGGCCATCGCCATTGATCAAAAAAGCACAACGAAGAATCCGCGCTCAACCGTCGGCACCATTACTGAAATCTACGATTACATGCGCCTCTTGTGGGCACGTTTAGGTGTTCCTCATTGCCCAGAAACAGGTGAAGCCGTTCAACGTCAAACACCTCAACAAATTATTGAACGTTTGCTGACAATGAAAGAGGGGACCAAACTTCAACTTCTCTCACCTGTTGTGCGCCAGAAGAAAGGCGAACACAAAGAAGAGATGGCGAAGTATCAGTCTATGGGCTTCTCGCGCGTGCGTTTGAATGGAGAGCTTAAAAATCTCGATGACCAGCTCACCGTTCCTAAAGCGAAATTCAACGACATTGAAATTGTAGTGGATCGTGTAGTTCTCAAGGATGGCGTTCGTGCACGCCTTGCGGACTCTGTTGAATATGCTCTTAAGCTCTCAAGTGGTTATTTGATCGTAATTGCTGACACCACGGAGATTTTCTTCTCTGAGAAAAACTTCAGCTTTCAAACCAATAAAAGTTATCCCGATCTTGAACCACGCCTGTTCTCATTCAACTCGCCACTTGGCGCTTGTACCGCTTGTAACGGCTTGGGACTCACAAAGACCTTCGACATGGATTCCATTATCACGGATGAGAATTTCTCGCTGAATGAAGGTGCTATTGCTCCGTTGAAGAAAAGTTCATTTCTCATGAACATGATCCGCAGTATCGCTGATGCTGAGGGGGCGGATATGGATAAGCCGCTTAGGAAGCTATCTGAGAAATTCAAAAATATTCTCTTTGAGGGTTCAGATCGGATTTATACCTACAAATTTGAATCAGAGAATTCTACCTTTAACTTCAAAAAAGAATTCCCTGGCATCATGGCATGGCTCGACAAGAAATATCACGAATCAGAATCGGAGAAGGTGAAACTCGACCTTGAAGAGTTTATGATTATCAAGAAGTGCCATAGTTGCAAGGGCAAGAAACTGAATCCGTTTGCACTCGCTGCGACTGTCGCCGACAAGAATATCATTGAGATCTGCGACCTTCCTGTGAATGAGTGTTTTGATTTCTTTGATGGACTTAAATTTCAAGGCAACCAAGCCGTCATTGCCCAGAAACTTCTCAAAGAGATCCGCGATCGCTTAAAATTCCTTCTCAACGTCGGTCTTGATTATCTCACGTTGAATCGCGACGCCATGACTCTGTCCGGTGGTGAATCCCAGCGTATTCGTCTCGCAACCCAGATTGGATCGACTTTGTCCGGCGTTCTCTACGTGTTAGATGAACCCAGTATCGGTTTGCATCAGAGAGATAACGAAAAGCTTATTCAAACTCTTTTGCATCTACGCGATATCGGCAACACCGTGATCGTCGTTGAACACGATGAAGACACCATGCGCTCTGCTGACTGGCTCATCGACATGGGCCCTGCCGCCGGTATTCATGGTGGAGAGATTGTTTCTGAGGGCACTCCCAAGGACGTCGCCAAAGATCCTAAGTCCATGACCGGAAGATATCTTTCCGGCAAAGATAAGATCGAAGTTCCCAAACAGCGTCGCAAGTGGAGCGACAAAGTTGTTCTTCAAAATGCGAAAGAGCATAACTTGCAAGACGTAACGCTTGAGTTGCCTGTGGGCGTGATGACTTGTCTCACGGGTGTATCAGGTTCTGGAAAATCCACACTTGTGCACAAAATCCTCATTCCTGCTGTGAAGAACTACCTGGCACGTGGCCGTCGTTATACAACCGTAAACTATCGCGCCATCAGCGGTGTGGATAAGTTCCAAAGTGTTATTGAACTTAATCAGGCACCGATCGGCAGAACTCCACATTCCAATCCTGCGACATACACAGGTTTGTTTGATGATATCCGCAATATTTACTCACAAACCAACGAGTCCAAAGTTCGTGGGTATAAACCAGGGCGTTTTAGTTTCAACGTGAAAGGTGGACGCTGCGAAACCTGCGAAGGGAACGGCAGTCTAAAAATTGAGATGCACTTCCTGCCGGATGTGTATGTGCAATGCCAGGACTGTGGCGGAAAGCGCTACAATCCCGAAACCCTCTCGATCCTTTATCGCGGCAAGAACATCGCCGACGTGCTCGACATGTCCATTGAAGAAGCTGTTACTTTCTTTGAGAACCACACCAAGGTGGCTCGCACATTGCGCGTTTTGAATGACGTAGGCCTTGGCTATATCAAGCTCGGCCAACCAGCGACGACATTGTCTGGTGGTGAAGCTCAGCGCATGAAGCTTTCACGTGAGCTTTCCAAATCCGTTAAAGGCTCAACTCTATATGTTCTGGATGAGCCCACCACGGGTCTTCACTTCAATGACATTCGCATTTTGCTCGTCGCGCTCAATCGCCTCGTTGATCTTGGTCACACGTTGTTGATCATCGAACACAATCTCGACGTGATCAAAACGGCCGACTGGGTAGTAGATCTCGGCCCGGAGGGCGGCAAGGGTGGGGGAGAGATTGTGGCGTTTGGAACACCAGAGCAAGTGGCGAAGGCCAAGCGATCCCATACGGGAAGATTTCTTTCTAAAATGCTGACATAAAATAGGACCCCCAAAGGGGCCCTTCTTTTTTAACTTTCTTCGAAAAAGAAAAATTAGAGAGTCGGCTTGATCAAGAACGAGATAACGAAAGCGTAAATTACCAATGACTCGATAAGTGCGAGTGCAATGATCATCGGTGTGAACAATTTGTCAGCAGCAGCTGGGTTACGAGCGATGCCTTCCAAAGCAACTGAAGCAGCTTTAGATTGAGCGATTGCGCCGCCAACAGCAGCTGAAGAGATTGCGAAACCAGAAGCGATTGCGAGCCATGCGTTCAATTCCATAACAGATCCTTTTTTATGATCGGCCAGTGACCGATCGTGAGTTAAGTCTTCTTCAATGCTCTATTCAGTGTGCGTGCTCTTCATGATCGTGATGAGCGGTCGCCAAGCTGATATAAACCATAGTCAGAAGCGTGAATACGAAAGCTTGCATAAAACATACGAACAAACCGATCACGTAGAACGGAATCGGCACAATGAGCGGCACGAGATTTGAGAAGATCGAGAGAACCAAGTGGTCACCCTCCATGTTCCCTTTCAAGCGCAATCCAAGTGAAAGCGGACGAACCGCGTGTGAGATCAATTCGATAGGGAAGATCAAGATAGCCAAATACCAGACTGGGCCCATGAAGTGCTTGATGTGGCCGACGATCCCTTGTTCTTTGATACCTTGGTAGTTGTAGTAGATGAAAACGAAAATACCGAGAGCAAGCGTGGTGTTGAAGTTATCAGTAGGAGGCAAGAAGCCTGGAATCAAACCGATGATGTTGTTGATGAAGATGAAAGAGAACAACAGCACGATGACCGAGTAGTAGCGCTTCGCTTGTTCTTCGCCCATGATGTTGCGAGCGAGGTTATAAACAAACTGGCCTACCGCTTCGACGATGTTACGGAAAGTGATGCCACGATCTGGGATCGCAATATTCTTAATGTTCGAGCTCTTTGAGCGATAGAGCACGCCCACCAACAAGAACAACACGCCAACTGCAAAGAACGTCAAAACGTGCTGAGCAATATGAAGCTTGTGTCCAAGTTCGCCAAAGAAAGTGAATCCACTCGCTCCAAAGGCAACGGTTGGAAATAATGCTGAAAGGATGAGTCCTAAACGAATCATTCTGAAGAACCTTTTTTAAGGAAAGCGCTTATGTTTTTAATACTCAGAATGAGGATAATCAATTGAAATGTGTAGAGTAAAAGCCCTTGCGCCGCTAGGTGTCGAGCATGTGTGATGAGGAAATAAAACATCACGCCCAACACGGAAAACTTCAGAGTGATTTGCCCCCATAGGACCAAGCGCTGATACCGGCCTGGTTTGCTCGGAAGTTCATTCATTCCCTGAAGAAGTTTTCCCAAAACGCGGAACATAAGCCACTGATTTAATACGGATGCGCCAATCACACCTAAGAGAAAGGCCGCATCAAAGGGTGCAGAGCGACCTGCGTAAACCGCAAATACGACAGCAATGAGAGTCCCACTCAAATACTTTTTATTGTCTATTTTTTCCGACCAATCCATACCGCACCATGAGGAAGAGTGTGTTTCCAATAACAAGCAGCATCACAACCAACAAGGTTGTCCAACCAATGATCTCGCTTGTGACCAAATAATAGAGTCCAAAAAAAACGCCCAGTATCAACGAGGGGAGTCCAAGGGCCAATCCTAAAACTTTCCACCAGGCCTGCGGCGTACTCATCGTTTCCTCGCCACTCGACGTGCGTACAAAGACTTCAAGCGGTCTTTGATTACTTGTGGATTGGGGTAATCATCAAGCAGTGAGTAGTAGATGTTGTAGGCTTCTTTCAGTTTTTCGCCGGACTCGTACGCATTTGCGATAAGGAACTTCGTTTTCACAATCAAGTCTTTGCGCTTTTCTCGCTTGAGGTATTCCACCCAACGTTCAACCGCAGCTTCCCACTTCTTTTGATAGAAGCGCACAAGGCCCTGATAATAAAAGCTTTCAATGTGATGCGCGTGATTTGTGTCGAGTGCGAGTCGAGCAAAACGCAACTCGGCCTTATCGAGCTGGCCGTCTTCGAACAATGACTCAGCGACGCGAAAATCATAGAAGTCAGCATTTTGCAGCGGTGGACGAAAATCTAAGAGTGTTTGGTAGGCACGAATGGCCTCGCGATAATTTTTCGCGAAGGAAAAATTAATGTCGGCAATTTTATCCAGTGAGCGCACCTGGTTTTGCGGATCCTCGTCATTATCAACGATGTACTTGTAGTGCGAGAGCGCACGTGTTTGTTGGTTAAGGTAGAGGTAATAAATCTCGGCCAACTGATAATTGATTTTAGTCTGAATCGACTTTACGGGATTTTGCCGTAAAAGCCGTTCATAGGCTTCAGCAGCTTTTTCATATTCTTGTCGTTCAACATAGTCTTGCGCGGTGAGAATCTCGCGGTTAAGCCCCGAGGTAAAATCACAGCTTGTTAAAAAAAGGTGCCCCGCCAAAAGCGGGGCCCATTTGAATTTACTGGAGTTCAGGCGTCTCATCTCCGCCTTCTGGTGTCTCATCTGGATCGATGATCTTTTCAACTGCAACTACTTTCTCGTCTGCTTTCACATTGATCAAGCGCACACCCTGAGTGTTACGTCCGAGCAACGAGATGCCAGAGATTTTCGTACGAATAACTTGACCCTTGTCGGTGATGATCATGAGGTCGTCACTAGCGGTCACAGGCTTAATCGAAACGATGTTGCCGGTTTTTTCAGTGAGTTTCATGGCGAGAATACCTTTGCCGCCACGAGACTGTGAACGGTACTCAGATTCTTCCGAGCGCTTACCGTAACCACGTTCTGTAACGGTGAGGATTTCTGTTCCCGGCTCGAGAATTTCCATTCCGATGACTTTCTCACCCTCTTCAAGCGCCATACCTTTCACACCTTGAGAAACACGTCCCATGGCGCGAGCGTCATCTTCTTGGAAGCGAATAGTTTTACCACCGTCAGAGCAGAGAAGAACGTCTTTCTTACCGTCAGTGATACGAACTGCGTTCACAGCATCGCCATCAACAACCTTAATCGCTTTGATCCCGCTCGCTTTCACGTTGTTGTACTCAGTGAGTTCAGAACGCTTAACGATACCGTGCTCAGTCGAAATAATGAGGAATTTGCCTTCACGCTCTTTTGGAACAGTGATGATCTGTTGAACTTTTTCACCCGGTGGAATGTTCAAGAGGTTTACAACGTTACGGCCCTTGGTCGTACGCATGCCTTCAGGGATTTGGTAAACCTTCAATGTGAAGACGGTACCTTTGTCCGTGAAAATCATCAGCGTATCGTGGGTCTCGGCTGTAAAGAAGTTGGTGTAGAAGTCTTCTTCAAGATCCGCACCCTTCACGCCTTTGCCGCCACGTTTTTGCGAGCGATAGGTGTTGATTTCCATACGCTTCAGGTAACCCTTGTGTGTAATGGTCACAATCACTTCTTCGTTGGCGATGAGATCTTCCATTTGGAATTCATCAGCTTGCGCAACGATTTCTGTTTTACGCTCATCACCGTAAAGCTCACGAATAGAAACAAATTCTTCGCGAATAATGCCTGCAATGAGACCTTCGCTACCGAGGATTTCTTCCAAACGGCCGATTTCTTTCATCACAGCTTGGTAATCAGCTACGATTTTGTCGCGCTCAAGGCCAGTGAGGCGTTGAAGACGCATATCCAAAACGGCTTGCGCTTGAATGGTCGACAACGTGAACTTCGCCATCAACTGCTCTTTGGCCTGTTGTGGTCCTTCAGCTTTCTTGATGAGTTCTACGATCGCGTCGATGTTCTCAACGGCAATCTTCAAACCTTCTAAAATGTGCGCGCGCTCTTTGGCTTTCTTGAGCTCGTAAGTCGTACGACGGATAACAACTTCACGACGGTGCTCAATGAAGCATTGGAGCATTTCCTTAAGGTTCATGACCTTCGGCTGACCATTGGAAATGGACAGGAAGATAATACCGAAAGAAACCTGCATCTGAGTTTGTTTATAGAGGCGGTTCAGAAGAACTGAAGCGTTCTCACCACGTTTTACATCGATAACAACGCGGATACCTTCGCGGGAAGATTCATCGCGAATATCAGAGATACCTTCGAGTTCTTTCTCATGCACGAGTTCAGCAATACGCTCAATGAGTTTTGATTTGTTCACCTGATAAGGAATCTCAGAGAGAACAATCTTCTCACGATCGTTTTTACCCACTTCAATTTCAGCTTTGGCACGAATTTGAATCACGCCTTTGCCAGTCATGAAGGCCTGATGAATCCCGGTTGTTCCGTGGATGGCGCCGCCAGTAGGGAAGTCAGGACCTGGAATGATTTTGATCAACTCATGCAAAGTGATATTTGGATTTTCGATAAGTGCCGTCAAACCGTTCGCAATTTCTGTGAGGTTATGCGGAGGAATGTTGGTCGCCATACCTACGGCGATACCGGCCGAGCCGTTGATCAAGAGATTGGGAATTTTGGTCGGAAGAACGGTCGGCTCTTGCAAAGATCCGTCGTAGTTTTCCTGCCAATCGACAGTTTCTTTGTCGATATCGTCCATCATCTCATTGGCCATTTTTTGCATACGAACTTCGGTGTATCGCATAGCTGCAGCGTTATCACCGTCGATCGAACCGAAGTTACCTTGGCCATCAATGACCGTGTAGCGCATGGAGAAGTCTTGCGCCAAACGCACCATAGCACCGTACACAGCAGAGTCGCCGTGGGGGTGGTATTTACCGATAACATCACCAACAACACGTGCCGATTTCAAGTATGGGCGGCCCGCATAGTTATTCAACATGTGCATCGCGAATAAGATACGACGGTGAACGGGTTTGAAGCCGTCACGGACGTCGGGGAGTGCGCGACCCACGATTACTGACATCGCGTAATCGAGGTAACAGTTCTTCATCTCATCTTGAATGAGAAGGGGAGCAATTTTACCGTGATTTGGAGGAGTGTTGCCTGTTTCGTTGGCCATAATTAAATATCCAAGTTGCGCACGTTAAGTGCGTTTTGTTCAACAAACTCACGACGAGGTTCGACATTATCGCCCATCAAGACTGAGAACACTTGATCGGCGTCGATTGTGTCTTCGATCTTCACTTGCAACAAAGTACGGTTGTCGTGCGACATTGTGGTTTCCCACAATTGCTCTGGGTTCATTTCGCCTAGTCCCTTATAGCGCTGAATGTAGGCGCCTTGACGGCCTTCTTCAGAAATAAAAGTGGCAAATGATTTCAGACCGTCAAAGCTGTGCTTGTCTCCGCCGCGACGGAAATCGATTTTAGAATTTACGAACTTCTGAACACCTTCGTAATGATTCACAAGATCTTCGTACTCGCTTGAGTCAACAAAGTTGAGACCAATGCGGAAGTTCTTCGTTTTGAGAGCAGAATTGACCTGAATCGAAATCTGCCAAGCAATGTTCTTGGTGTCTTCGGTAACGGTGAGCGTGTAACGCTTGAGATGCATGGTGTCCATAGCATTCAAACGAACACGAAGCTCTTCAACGTATTTCTCAAGTTTAGCTTTATCACGAAGTGTCTCGGCTATAAGGCGTCCACCTTCCATGATTGAACGCAAGAAAAGCGCATCATAATGGCGATCGTATGAATCCACCGTCATGTTGTAATTTCTGAACTTATTCACAAGAACTTTCGCCTGTTCAAGATCGATCTTCTGACCGCCCATTTCGACTTCGCAGTCAGTGAGCGAGCTAGAAACCAAGAAAGCTTCAAGCTCTTTTTCGTCTTTCAGGTAACGCTCGTTCTTGTTCTTCTTGTATTTGAAGAGCGGTGGCTGAGCGATATACAAGTGACCGCGCTCCACGATTTCTGGGAATTGGCGGTAGAATAGAGTGAGTAAGAGTGTGCGAATGTGAGCACCGTCGACGTCCGCATCCGTCATGATCACAATTTTGTGGTAACGCAGGCGTGTGATGTCAAAGCTGTCCTTGCCGATACTGGTACCGATGGCCTGAACCAACATTTTTATTTCATCGTTACCGAGCATTTTGTCGTAACGAGCTTTTTCAACGTTGAGAATTTTACCCTTAAGAGGTAAAACGGCTTGTGTCCGGCGGTCACGGCCCTGCTTCGCAGAACCACCAGCCGAGTCACCTTCCACGATGTAGATTTCGCAAAGCTCAGGGTTCTTTTCTTGGCAATCGGCCATTTTCCCCGGCAAACCAGAGAAATCTAGAGCTGTCTTACGACGGGTCAATTCACGGGCCTTACGTGCGGCTTCGCGAGCTGCTGCTGCGTCGATGGATTTTTTAAGGATAGTCTTGCCGACGTTTGGATTTTCTTCGAGGTAAATCTTCAGGCGTTCACCCACAAGTGAGTTCACGATGCCTTCTACTTCCGAGTTACCTAACTTTGACTTCGTTTGGCCTTCGAACTGAGGATTTTTAAGTTTAACAGATATAATCGCCGTCAAACCTTCACGCATATCATCGCCCGTGAGAGTGATCTTCACGTTCTTCATGATGTTGTTGTCTTTGGCGTAGTTGTTCAAAACGCGAGTGAGCGCCGTTTTAAATCCAGAGACGTGCGTTCCACCTTCTGGGGTGTTGATGTTGTTCGCGTAAGAAGTCAAAACTTCTGAATACGATTCCGTCCACTGCATTGCTAGTTCGATTTCGTAGTCGTCACGTGTTTGTGTGAGATAAATCGGTTCTTTGTGAAGGGGGCTCTTCGCACGGTTAAGATACGAAACGAATTCACCAATTCCGCCCTCGTAGTGGAAGGTTTCTTCTTTCTCTGCTCGCTCGTCTTTCAATGTAATTTTCAAACCCTTGTTCAAAAATGCCATTTCACGAAAGCGATTACCGAGAGTGTCGTAGTTGTATTCGTGAACTTCAAATATTTCGTTGTCAGCTTTGAAGGTTACGCTTGTACCTGATTCAGTCGGATCGCAATCACCGATAACTTTCAAAGGTTCTTTTGTGACGCCTTTGACGAACTCCACTCGGTGAAGCTTGCCTTTCTTTTTGATGTCAACTTTGACCCATTTTGAGAGGGCATTAACGACAGATGCTCCAACACCATGAAGGCCGCCGGAAACTTTGTAAGCGCCGCCTTCTTCGTTGAATTTTCCGCCGGCGTGAAGTTTTGTATAAACAAGCTCCGCAGCAGACACACCTTCAGTTGGGTGAATGTCGACAGGTACACCACGACCGTTATCAGAAACAGTAATTGAGTTATCAACGTGAATATAAACACGAATATCTGTGCAATATCCTGCAAGCGCTTCATCAACTGAGTTATCTACAATTTCATAAACGCAGTGGTGAAAGCCACGAAAGCCCGTATCACCGATGTACATACCTGGACGTTTGCGAACCGCCTCAAGTCCTTCGAGGACTTTAATTTGATCGGCACCATATTCGGTATTAACTTTGGAAATACTTTCAGTTGGCGTAACTTGCGTCATGCGAAGGCTCCTATCCTTGAGAAACTGGGCGTCCATGCTCCATAAAAATCCTGCGGGCATGGGGAATTTTTTCTAACTCTAGCCTGAAGTTTTCGTTGGCTGTTGTGATCAAGACTTGGAAAGATTTTTGGCATAAATATTGGATCAGATTCTTCCAACGTTGCCCATCTAACTCGCCTGAAACATCATCAATTAAAACAATAGGATAGAAAGATAATTTGTACCTAAAAAGCTCTATAAAAGCAAACAACAGAGAGAGAAAACTCATCTTTTGCTGACCCAAAGAACAGAACTCAAAAGAGTTCAAACCATCGAAGAAAAACATGCAATCATCGCGGTGCACACCACTGGAAGTGTGACGCGATTCAAAGTCATCGCCTTCAGTTAAGCGGTAGTGCTCGAAAATACGTTTAGCATCCCAACCACGAAACTTTGTATCGAGATCAATTCGCAGTTCATGCGTCTCAGCAAATATCTCACGGAAGGTTGGTGTCACAAATTCTGTAAGCTTATTGAGCCACTCCAGTCGTTTATGCGTCAGAAACGCGCTTAATTCCGCGAAATTTTCATCCAAGGCCATCAACTGTAGCTTTGTCTGGGAATTCGGCCCCTGGGCTAATAACGAGTTTCTGAAGCGTAGAGACTTTTGGAAGCGGCTCAGCATTGTTTTGTATTCTGAATCTAACTGACCAAGGTGCGAATCAAGCCACTGGCGGCGAAAACTTGCGCTGGTATGAAATGAGTAAGAATCGAAAGGATTTACAAAAACAGACTCAATTTGCAGGCGTGGTTTTTCGGGGCGATTATCCAGCCACCATTCCTCGCTCTCGGCTTGGATTTTTCCTGAGAGTGAGTGGAGATCCTGTTCGCCTTGGAAAGCAGCCGAGAGTAACAACTCAGGTTGTGCACCTTCAATGCTAAGGAGCTGTGGAAATCCGGTATTTTTACGAAATGATTTACGGTTTGTGAGGTAGTAAACAGCCTCTAGAAGATTCGTTTTGCCGTTTCCATTAGGGCCAAAGATGCAATTGATCCCAGGGATAAATTCCACCATCTCTGGAGCGAGATTGCGAAAATTCTCAGTACGAAGGCGCAGAATTTTTACGCCACTCATGCGGGAAAAATTAGAGTTTCAAAGGCATGATAATGCCAAGAAATTCTGGGAGATCAGCGGCTTTAATAACGACCGGGCTTAATTCGCTATTAAACTCAAAAATAACTTCGCTGCCTTCATTTAAGACATTCAAAGAATCCATGACATATTTGGCATTGAAACCAAACTCCATGGCTTTGCCGCTATAGCTTACCGGCAATACCTCAACGGCTTCACCCATAGCTGCATGCTTTGTTGAAATTGTTAATTCGCCATCTTTAATCGCGAATTTAATTCCATTGGTTTTTTCATTCGAAAGAATGCGAACACGTTTCACTGCATTCAAAACAGCATTGCGATCAATGTTAAACATGAAAGCAGTCTTGCTAGGAATAACAGTTTGATACTTTGGGTACTCGCGAGCGATGAGACGAATGGAGAGGAAATAATCATTGTTCGCTTGAACAAACATGAATGATTCATCCAGCGACATCGTCAGATCTTTGCCCGGATTAGAATCAGCTATTTTCTTTAGTTCGTTAACACCTTTGCGAGGAACAATTACGCCATCAGCGAGGTGTTTATTGCCACCGATAAACTCGGCCGTATCAAGCAAGGCGAGGCGATGACCATCGATAGCTACTGAACGAAGTTTTCCATCCAATTGCTGAAGATAAATACCATTGAGGTACAAACGTGTTTCATCGGTAGAAATGGCATGAGAAGTCTTATCGATAATCAAACTGACTTGATTGGCCTTAAGTTTAAATTCACTCGAATTATTTGAGAATGTGAGCTGTGGAAATTCTTCAGCTCCGGTAACCATCAGTTGGTAATCAATATTCTTGCAGCTTAAATTGAGAAGATTTCCACCTTCTACCGCGAGCTTGACCTCATCGTTTGGAAGTTCTCTGAGGATATCTGCAATATTTTTTGTATTGATACAAACGCTGCCTTCCACTTCAACTTTCGCTGGAAGAATAAGTTTGGCTGAAACTTCAAGATCGGTGGCGATTAGTTCCAATGTCGTTTTATTCGCTTTCACCAAACAGTTTGTCAGGATCGGGCGTGAGTTTTTACGATCCACTACGGTCAGTAGCTTGCCAATGGCGTCTCGTAGAACTGGGGCTTGAATAACGAATTTCATACTATCTCGCTTGAAAGAACCGACACTAAACCATTCCCAATTGTCTTTTTCAAGGGAAGGTGCCTTACCGAATTCCCTCGGAGTTATCCCTTCTTCTTCATTAGATCTTATAAAGATTATGATTATTATAGGCCGTGGAATTGGTGGAAACAGCTTATTGATAGTGATTATGTAGTCTTAACGCAGCTAGGTTTCCTCTAGTATCCTCTACTGCATTCAGTCGAGATATTTTGATCTTCGTATATCTAACAATTTCTCCCCTTTTTAGTGGGGCAAAATAATTGTTTCAACGGCCTTTCCCCAGGGCCCAGGATATTTCATTGAGATGCTCCGAAGTATTGGGCCCAACTTACAAAACTTCTCCCCATTTCCTCTGGGGGATTTTGTGGAATGGCCGTCAAAACACTCTTCTACACTCGGGACAAGTGAGAAGATGAGGAATGAGAGAGAAATTTAAATAAAAACTAGAGCAGGTTTTCGATCTCAAGCATCTGTTGAGCAAAGTGCGGATCGTTCTTGATACGCTTCTTCACAACCTCAAGGCTGTACATTGGCGTGGTGTGATCTTTCTTTCCGAAGAATAAAGCAATCTCTAGCAACGTTTTACGAAGGTGCTGGTGAATCAAATACATCGCTACTTGCCGTGCAAGCACGATCTCTTTTGTCTTTGATTTGCCACGAATATCGCCAA
>JAKFUR010000041.1 GCA_021732585.1 Bacteriovoracaceae bacterium | reverse complement strand
GAGAAGATCAATTTTTATAACAACAAGCGCCCACAAGCGGGCTTAAACAAAAAGCCCCCGGCAATTTACCGAGGGCTCTTGAGCGGTCTTTATTAACTGTACAGAAAACGGGGAGCAGATTATTCGGAGCCCTTTTAAATTCTAGTGATTGTGCGTGTCTTTTGAAGCTTCGGCATCGTGATCCGGATGATGGGCCTTGTGATCGTGTTCCGCGTGATGAGTGTCATCATGGGTATGATCGACGGCTTCCGTCACGTGATGGTGTTCTTTATCATGGCCTTCTTCCGCGTTCATCGCAGGAACTTCACCTTGAACCGGAACGACTTGAATGGCGTTCGCTTCTTCTTTTTTGTTGCAAGCAACAGCAGCGAGAGCGAGGACGAGAACGAGTGCAGAAAACTTCATAGGGCCTCCAGATTTATTATTCCGCGCCCTGGTCCGGTTCCATTTGCGACTGCATGTAGTTTTGTGGACCCACGCGCTTCAAGAGCTCTTGCTGGGTTTCCAACCAATCTACGTGCTTCTCTTCCGACGCAAGGATGGAGAGGAACAGGTCACGGCTGACATAGTCTCTCTCCGTTTCGGCTAGCTTGATACAATTTTTGAGATGAGGGATGGCTTCGTACTCAACCTCGAGATCAGAGGCAATGATTTCCTTCACGTCGGTACCAATGCGCAATTTACCGAGCTTCTGAAGATTTGGCAGACCTTCTAAGAACAAGATGCGCTTGATGACCATGTCTGAGTGTTTCATTTCATCGATCGAGGCGGCGTACTCAAGCTTTCCAAGTTTTGCGAGGCCCCAGTTCTCGAGCATACGCGCATGCAAGAAATATTGGTTGATGGCCGTCAGCTCTTTCATAAGAACGGAATTGAGTGCTTCGATAATTTTTGGTGAACCTTTCATGCATGCCCCTTTCGTAACGTAACGATGTGGGGTCAGGATAAACGCAGAGAGAAGAGTAGGAAAGAGCTACTCGTTAGAATGGCAGGAAGACTTTTCTGGAGAGTGGTTGCGGCGAGGTTTTTTGTTCGATGATTGCAACATCTGTTCGACGGCATCTTCCACACAGGTCCCGCAGTCGGAGCCGATGCCAAGTGCTTTCATGATGTCTTTTGATGACTGACCCATGCGTGATGAGACGGCCTCTTCGACTTGTTTTTGAGTGATGCCTTTGCAGATACAGACGTACACGTGGTCCCTTTTGCTGAGATCAGTATAACCATGTTCGGCATATCAAACAAGAAGTTGAGTTGTTTTTCTATAGTTCGGGGTAGGAAACGTGTTTCCGAGGGGATAGACCTACTCTCGCGTGTAGGTTTTGCCGCTCAGCACGAAAGACTGGGCATCTGTCCAAGTCAGCTGCAGGTGGCCACTAGGGTGTTGGCAGGCCATCTGAGCATCGCAAACAAGAGTCAGTGAGCCTTGGGTCTCGCATTCATTACCTAGGATCAGCGACATTTCCGTCGGCTTGATCGTGGTGTTGTAGGAAATTTTCTGCACGGTGATCTGGCAGCTTTCATCGTCGCGGAAGATTCCTTCTAAGGGATAGCTGGTGGCCACAGCACGAGGTGCAGTGGCGCGCGTGACGATTTGATAGTTCGCAATCGCCTCAGCAAAATCCGTCACGAAGTCGGCCGCAAGCACACCTTGAGCTGCACGCTCATTGCGAGCTCGTTGAGAGAAATCATTGGGTGCGTAGGTGTCGGGGATCCCAATCGCGATGCGAGTTCCTTCGATGAACATGGGTCCGCCGCTGTTACCTCCGTAAGTCGAGCAGTTGTGCGTGAAGGTTTTGTCATCGACCACATTTGGATCGTCGTAGATGTTGCGAGTCTTCGGCTCGATCACCCAGCAGTTCTGGGTGAGCTTCAGAGCGCGAGCGCCGTTGTAGAGATCCCCTGGGAAGCCAAGCATCTCAAGACGCAAATCTTTGGTAAGAGAAAATGTCGCAAGTTCAAAATCCAACGTGCGGTCGCGGGGCGCATCCTCAAACTCGAGAACCACCAGATCATGACGACTATCGCCCGCGGCCACGCTTTTGCAGCGCAACTCAATTCCGGTGGCTTCGTCTTTCGCCGTTCCCGTCGCGCACCATTGAGGAGCGTTGTAGCTGAAGCAGTGGCGAGCGGTGGCGATGAGGTTTTTTTCTTGGGCATTTTTTAAGAAGAAACCGGTGCAGCCGCGCAAGCGTGCGAGGCCCCGTTTCTGTTCTGCGCTCGCATCCACACGGCGTGAATTTTCGAAGAAATTCGCTCCGGCCGTGACTTGCAGTTTTTTGCTTTGCTGGCCTTCGCCACAGGCGGCGAGGATGAGAAGAGAAAGCAGGGGAGCAATGCTTAGTTTTTTCATGACAGCCTTCTAGCATAGTTTCGCGGTTGGCGAGAATGTAATTTTTATCCGTTACACCCAATATGTAACAGATAAAGCTCTGCGATGACTTGTGCTTTATCCGGCTTGTGTTAGAACCTGCCCACAACAGCCCAACACCAATAAACAAGGATTGATCATATGAAATTTCTCATCTTGGCCCTCGCCCTTTCTTCGAGCTTCGCATTCGCGGCAGAGCCTTTCGCTTCTTGCGCCGGCGATCACCACGGAACTTACGTGGAGTTCAAAAACGGATCTGACGGCAAGGTATACATCGAAACCTCTAACGACAGCGATGAGCCAGCAGAAGTTTGGCAGATTGTGAAAGTTAATAAGGGAGCGACCCTGGTTCCGAAAGTCGGAGAAAGCTGGGCGATTCGCCAAGCGATCAAAGCCTCAAATGCACAGGACGCCTCATACGATATGGTGATGGTTGAAGCAAAACGTGAAGACATGACCATGTATGTTCAAATCAACAAGTGGCTTAACTCAGAGAACTTTCTTTCTGTGATGGGTTACGTAGAAGCTCTTCAGTGCAGATAGAAAAAGGGCCCTTCTGGGCCCTTTTAAATTAAGCCTCGATCAAGGCCTGGTGGAGTCTCGCGACCACCTCTGGGCCCTGCACTTCATTCACCAACACACAGAAATTATGTTTCGATGCGCCTAAGCAGATCATGCGAACATTGATGTCTTCGATGGCGCCGAAAATCTTCACCGCCAAACCTGGCTTATGATTCATGCTGTTGCCGATAAGAGACACCAAGGAGAATCCCTCCTCAATGGTGACTTCGCCCAATTCACGCAAATCTTTGAAGAGCGCTTCATGGGTGAGCATCGGACGATCAACCGTCATGGCGATCGAAATTTCTGAAGTCGTGATGGCATCAACACTCACACGGTGTTGTTCAAACACACCGAACACGCGCGACAAGAAGCCGTGGGTGTTTAACATCTTCGGCGTTGAAAGTGTGACGAGGGCCTGTTCTTTTTTGAGGGCCACAGCGCGGAAGACGGGAGCGTCTTTTACTTCACGACGAATCCACGTGCCGGCTTTTTCTGGTTCAAAAGAAGAGCCCACGAAAACCGGAATGTCTCGGCGCATGGCCGGAGTGAGTGTAGTCGGGTGAAGAATTTTCGCACCGAACACCGCCATCTCGGCTGCTTCCGTGAAAGTGATGTCACGAATAGCACGCGCCCCTTTGTGAAGGCGTGGGTCCGTGGTGGCGATGCCATCCACGTCGGTCCAAATCTCGACGACGTCAGCAGCGACAGCTTCACCCAAGAGTGATGCTGAGTAGTCTGAACCTCCGCGACCCAAAGTGGTGGTGTGGCCTTGCGGGTCCATACCGATGAATCCTTGCGTCACGTAACAAGTATTTTCCGCACGAAGATTGCCGAGTAGGCGGTTGGCGTTCTCCGCCGTTTTTTCAGTTAGTGGAGTGGCTTTCCCATAGATCGCATCAGTGGCCAAAACAGTACGAACATCGAAGTTTTTTACCGTGCGAGTTGGCCAAGCTTGCGTGAGGGCCTCAGTGAACAATAAAGAAGACAAACGCTCGCCGAAGGACTGCATGCGGTCGAACGCGCGAGGTGAACATTCGCGCATTAAATGAATGCCGCGAGCAAGAGTTTCCGTTTCAGATAAAAGGTCAGCGATTTTTGTACGGGTGTATTCTGGAATCTCGAGTTCTTTGCCAATGGTGAAATGGCGCTCGCGCAAATCGTAGATCAATTTTTCGCAGCCGCCCCAATCGCCCTGCTCAGCAGTTTTCGAAAGTTCGATGAGTTTGTTAGTTGTTCCCGAAGTGGCAGAAACAACCACCATACGAGAATTTTGTTTTTTGCAGATGTCAGCGCTTCGGCGCATGGCCGCTGCGTCTCCCATAGAGGTGCCGCCGAACTTTGAAACAATCAACTTTTCCATACACGTCTTCCTTTCAGGCGAAGCCTGTTCATTGAGCGAAGAAAAACCAGGGGAAGAGTAAGGAGCGATGTAACAACGGGTCCAGGAGGGAAAAGGTCAGCGTTGTTACGTCGTCCCAAAGCTCTCCACCCGGTGTGATCCTGAGTGACAATCTTGCGGCTTTCAACCTTGCAAGACCAACGTTACCGATGCCAAAATCGAGAACGTTTCGGCGGTAGTTGCCTGGGATGGGTTCAACGGCTTTGGCAGCCTTCTCCATCTTACTCAGTACCGCACCTCTTTGAGGCGTACCCAGAGAAAATAGCTCTGGGCCCGGAAAAAAGCAACTTAACATTCACTTACAGTGAGGCGTTTATGAAGAAGGTCGGAATCGTTGGATGGCGTGGAATGGTGGGCTCTGTCCTCTTGGAGCGCATGCATGCTGAGAAGGACTTCGCGCACTTTGATGCGGTTTATTTCTCTACCTCTCAAGCGGGCGAAAAAGGCCCGGACGGAAAACCCCTCAAAAACGCCCAAAACGTTAAAGACCTCACCGACATGGATATCATTCTCACTTGTCAGGGTGGCGACTGGACTAAAGAGATGCACCCACAAGTCCGTGCTGCTGGCTGGAAAGGCCACTGGATCGACGCGGCGTCTGCTCTTCGTATGGATAAGAGCGCCGTCATTATCTTGGACCCGGTCAATCAGGCGGTCATCGATCGCGCCCGTAACGACGGGTTGAATGACTGGATCGGCGGGAACTGCACCGTCTCTTTGATGTTGCTGGGTGTGGGCGCCCTGTTCAAGCAGGGCTGGGTGGAATGGGCTTCTAGCCACACTTACCAGGCGGCTTCCGGTGCCGGTGCTAAGAACATGCTCGAACTCTTGAAACAGATGCAGTTTTTCGGAGATCGCTTACGCGACGGTATGAACGCCGGCCAGAGTGCCCTCGAAATTGAAAAACAAGTGGGCGTCTTGATGAAAGATGCGGCGTTCCCACGTGAAGCTTTCGGACATCCTTTGGCGGCGAACCTTTTGCCATGGATTGATTCGGCTTTGCCTTCAGGTCAGAGCCGCGAAGAATGGAAGGCCGAAGCCGAAGCCAACAAGATCCTGGGTAACACTCGCCCGATCCCTATCGATGGCACCTGCGTGCGCGTGGGCGCTCTTCGCTGTCACTCCCAGGCCCTCACTATTAAACTGAACAAAGATATCCCGCTGGCTGAGATCGAAGCTGCCATCAAGGCCGACAACGCGTGGGTGCGTTTGGTGGAAAACGATAAAGAAAAAACCTTGAAAGGGGTCACGCCGGCCGCCGTTTCAGGAAGTCTTGATATCGCCGTCGGGCGTTTGCGCAAGATGAGCCTGGGCCCAACATTTGTGAATGCCTTCACGTGCGGGGACCAGTTGCTCTGGGGCGCAGCTGAACCGCTGCGCCGGATGTTGAGACAAGTCGTCTAAGCTACTTCGCGCAATCGACGGCTGGCATCTCGTTGATCCATTGCTCAATCAGGGCGTTGCCCTCTCTGTGCGAGACCGAGCGTCCCAGCTGCGGCATTTTTACCGCAAGATGAGACTGGCTCATGCGGTGAAAGAGAATCGATTTGGATGCTTTGCCAGGAACGACGTCGTACGAATGGCCACCAGTACCAATCCCCGCGGCCACAGGCGTCTTGCAGTGACCCATCTCCACACTGTCTGAGGCAAACTTACTTTGGAGGAAAAGTCCCGTCGAGCGCGCATTGCCTTTAGCATTGTGACAGTGAGCGCAGTTGATTTCTAAGTAAGCTTTCGCCCGCTCATCCACCGATTCTGTCAGATCATCCCAAGAAACGAGCCGTGGGATGTTGGCCTGGGCAGGAAGTCCGGCGATAATTTTTTTACTGTTCCAAACTTCGAGCTGATTAATTTTTTCATCATCCAAAGATGGCCGGTTAAGAAATTGCGCCTGTAGGCCAATCGGCACGATCTGATTATTCACAAAGTGACAGCTTGAACACTGCCGTAAGTTCGGCACATGGTAGTCGATGGCAATCTTTTCTGCATTCACCTGGACGACTTTTTTCTTCACTGAGCCCGCACGATCAAGCTTAGCTTCGCCATTGCTCCAAGTGTAGTTGAGGGGTACCCAACCCGTTGAGCGGCGCACGAGCATGCGAGTCTCAATGAGTGTGGGTGTTGCTTGGCCTGGCTCATTGATCGAGAAAGTTTTTGTTATAACTGAGCCCACGGGAAGGTCCAGCGCGTACTTTTCGCGATAGTTGATGGACGTGCCTGGTGGCATAAAGATGAAGCGATCTTTAAGTGCGTAGTCAGTAAACAGCTGATTGTTGAGAGAGTACTTCGTGCCGTTATTGGGATTACGAGTGGGATCGCTGTTGTCGGCGAAAAGATTGAAGTCAGCGAGGTCAGGGCAATCAAAGTCCACGGCCTGCCAGTTCACGCCATTAGTGGTCGTTTTACAGGCGCGAAGAATTTCTGAAGGGGTAGGTATTGAGACAACTGGTAATGGTTCAGTGGCCGGCAAAGCCACTTCCACACGAGAAGGGTAAGCGCATTCGTGGTTTTTTAAACTGCGAGTGACGGGACCGCCAGGAAAAGGGAAGTAGCGGCGTTGGTTATCAAGATGAAGGTTTGCGAATTTAAAACCGCGATTAGAAGTGTTGTTACCGATGCAAATACGATTTTCGCTCGTCGGAGGTGTGCCGACGTAAGTTCCGTCGTCGATGCCGTCAAACACAACATCCTTAGGGCCAAGTCCAGAGAGTACCTTGATGATGAGATTCATCTCCGATCCATCGGGCAGAGAAAATCGTCGCGACTTAAAGCGATTTGCATGAACATAAATGCGCTTAGGCATCGGATCGTATTGTGGGTCACGGATCGTGCGCTGGCTGATGGCATAGTTTGAGATCGCTACGCCGGCAAGTGCGTGCCACTCGATGTCATTATCAAAGACCTCTGTCCCTTGAGCGGCCATCATGAAGACGCCCATGCCCTTCGGAACGAGGTTGATGATGGTGCCCTTCATAGAGAAGTTTTTTGTGTTATTCTCGCGGATATTGTTACGGTAGATGCGCGTTCCGACACCGTCTTTTTTTACCAGATCCGGAAGATTGAAAATCAAGATTCCAGCGGTGTTGCCTTCGACTAAGTTTCCGTAAACGTCAGCGTCGTTGGAATTTTCAATCTCGATCCCCGCAACGTTATCGTGAGCATGGTTGTTTCGAACGATGATGTTCTTTGACTGGCCGACATAAATGCCTGCATCTGAAGCCCCGCTCACATCACAGTCTTCAATAAGAATATGCTCACTTAAAACTGGGTAAAGGCCATAGGCGCCATTCTTTTCAGATTTACCACGGGTCCACGAGACTTTGACTCGACGGAAGGTGACGTGTTTCGCGCCGATAACTTTAATGGCATTCCCGAAAGAATCCTCCACCGCAAAATCTTCGAAGGTGACTTGGTCTTTCGTGGCGATAATTCCTTGCGGCCCAGCTTTTTGTTTGGCGAACGAGAGGATGGTTTTATTCGCCCCTTGTCCCTTCAGTATAAGACCTGGGCGATCGATAATGAGTTCATTAGAAAGTTCAAAACGGCCGGCAGGCAGAATCACGGTCGTCGCACCATTCATGCTTTCCAGAGTGCTGTTGAGTTCAGCTTCTAGGTTTTCAGGATGGAGAACCACAACTTGTTGGGCCTGAGAAAGGAACGGCAGAAATGTGCACAGAAATAGAAGTGTTTTCATCGAAACCTCGGGGGATGGTTTATACATTGCTGTGGGTATCGATTTTAGCAGACCATGTCAATTTGTGAGCTGTACCCAAGTGCATGAAAAAACTGAGATGGTAACCAAACGAGGGACCACATAATCTTTTCAAGTCCGCTAGAGAAACGCTCGAATCATGATAACTAAGCGCAAATTTCTCCCCCAAGGAACTAAGCGTGAAACACCTACTCGCTGCTTTGCTATTCGTCTGCTCTTCGGCTTTCGCTCAAGAGCTTGATGCGACGAAAGCCGCACTCGAGACATTGCCGCCTGGAGCCTATGTCGGGACCACTCCTCAAGGTGATGACTGCCAGGTTAAAGTCAATTCTGATGAACACGGTGTGGCGATTGTGGCCAGTGCCGGCAACACGATGGTTTCTCGCGTAGTTCTTCCTGGTTCTACTTATCGATTCAATCCAGCTCAACGCTTGTTCCTTTCTGCTGACGCAAATGAGAATGTTTTCCGCACTTTGGCCGTCGAAACAGAAACTCAGTATGTGGTTGTGACGCGCAAGCGCAACGGTCAGGAAGTTCAAGTCGAGTGTGTTGTTAATCTCTAATCAGCTCGCTAGACTAGGCGAATGAAAAATATTTTCTTCGCCTTGATATTCATCACTACATCTTCTTTTGCTCAGACCAATGCTGTGGGAGCTCTTCGCCAGCATTTGCCGGCTTTTGATTATCTCGGACAAGATACGCTCGGTGAGAAGTGTGAGATCGATCTCTTCGGCCAAACAGATGGCTCTATGCGCTTGGAGTTGTTTGCCACTTCACAGGCCCAATTTCTCGTCACGCCTGACATGACGTTTGAAAGCACACCCACTCGTTTCGTCGCTCGTCGTCCGGGTGTGAGTGAAACTGGTAAAGTTGAAATGAGTTTGATCATCGAAGGTGAGAGCGTCAGCATTCAACGGGACTTCAGCATCGGCGAGCGCCACTGGATCTCGGCGATGACTTGTCTCATCGAAGACCTCTAATCATCAGTAGATTTCCATCAGGGTCGACGAGATGAATCTCGTCGCCTTTCACCGGTAAAAGCCAACCTTCTAATCCAGAATCTTCCGGCCTAAAAAGTAGCTGCAGTTCTTTTGCTAGCGCCGTGACATCTTTGGTTGCGACCTGCGCGAAGAGGTGGTTTTTAATCGGCTGCAACTTCTCATCAAAATAGAAATGAATCACAATCTCGGCCCGCTCCATAACCAAGAGCGCACGCTCCCCATCGCCTTGCGAGCGCACTTGAAAACCAAGGCGCCCGTAGAAGCGTTTGGTTTTAGCGAGATCACTTGAGGGGAGGATCGGATCAGCTTTCATGAGAGGAGAATAAACCCGTCTCAGAGAGTGCATACTAAGCCATTGATCACAGGGAATGTATTTCGAGCGGCTAAAAGTATTAAGAAGGGAAAATGCCCACGGGAGATGTCATCCGCAAACGCTGCCAACCCATGACACTTACACCCCAGCGCATTTCATCCGTGGCGACTTTGTGATCCATCTCGGCCGGTGTGAGAGCGAGAATCTCTTCCACCACATCACCGTCGGGATTAGAGAGCTTTGATGGGATGAGACCTTTGGCGATGAAAAAATGAGTCACTGAATTGACCGTGCCGTTGGTGGTGTAGGTCCAAAACTTCTCGAGAGTCGTCGCTTTGAAGCCGATCTCTTCTTGCAGCTCGCGCTGAGCATTTTCTTCTGGCGTACTGCCCGCATCGAGCATGCCGGTGACAGGCTTCAAGCGAACAGGGGGATTCTCATGAGCGCGGCGCTCGCGAATCACCAGGATTTTTCCATCATCGGTAACGGGGAAAACAACTACACCATCCGGCAGGTACGCACGTTCCCAAGTGATCTCACCGATGGTCTCGGTGGTCATACGAAGGAATTTTCCCTGCCAGACGGTTTTTTCCATTAGCGAAGAGCGTCTTCTAATACCAGCGACGTATCCGTCTTCTCATCACGATACTTAATAATGATCGGACACTGAAGCATCAAGCCTTTCGACTTGATGAAATCATTCTCGCTTGAGAATGCGCGTGTGCCAGGCACAACCACTGCGCCAGCAGGAATGCCTTCACCACGAGGGATCACACGTTGGTTGACCACGTCGTACACTTCAACGGCTTTAGATAAAATCACACCGGGAGCAATCACCGCGCGTGTGCGCACAAGAATACCTTCCACGATGATGGAGCCTGCGCCAACGAAGACATCGTCTTCGATCACAACCGGACGCATACCGACAGGTTCAAGCACGCCGCCGATTTGCACGCCTGCTGACAAGTGAACACGTTTACCGATCTGCGCACACGAACCAACCAAAGCATGACTGTCGACCATAGTGCCTTCGTCTACATACGCACCGACGTTGATGTAGGCCGGAGGCATGATCACAACGCCTTTGGCGACGTAAGAGCCGCGACGAACGCTTGAGCCACCTGGAACGAGGCGTACACCACGTTCTACCGTGAACTCTTGCGGGAAGAGATTGTGTTTATCAACGAAGCCGCCTTCGGCTTTCAAGACACCAGCTTTGAATGCGGCCAAAATACCTTCTTTCACAGCGGTGTTGGCCTGCCAAACGCCGTCGACTTTTTCAGCCGAACGGACTTTTCCTGATTCGAGGTCGTGAAGTAATTGTTCCCAGCTCATGCGTTCTCCTTCATCCATTTCTGAACTTGTTGATCCATTTCCGCCAACACGCCGACTTGCTTGAAGTCATCGTGATGCAAAGGCGCCTGCATGGTGGCAGTTTTGATCCAGCCTTTATTTTGCAAGAGAGCTTTGACGGGCAATGGATTGGCCGCAAGGAACATGCTGTTCGAGGCTTTTTCCCAAAGAGGGAAGACCTTATCAAATTTTTGCGCGAGAGCGAGTTCAGCGTAACGGCGAGTTTCTGTTGGCCACACGTTAGCTGCGACTGATACCACACCCGCGCAACCCATCGGCACGAAGAACGGCAAGAGCGCATCGTCACCAGAGTAGATCGTCAAAGTAGGAGCGGCTTGGCGGAACTGCGAGTATTTCTCAATCGAGCCGCTGGCTTCTTTCAACGACCAAAGATTTTTATGGCCCGCGAGATTCTTTAAAACCTCTGGCGCCATCGGTACAGCTGATCTACCAGGCACGTTGTAAAGCATGCATGGACGAGTCGAGGTGTTCATCAAAGACTCGAACCACTTGGTTTGACCGACTGGACCTGGCTTCGCGTAGAGCGGAGTCACGAGAAGGTAGCCATCAAAGGCGTGCTCTTCGCCGAACTTCATCCAGTTGGTTTGCTCATCGAGTTGATGACCGCCGATGCCGAGGATCATGCTGGTTTTAAGATTGAGTTTTGTGGCGAAACGAACGATTTCGTTTTTGTCGTTTGAAGAAAGGTTCAACGCTTCCGCAGTTGAGCCCAAGAGAACAATACCATTCCCAGCGTCGGCCTGTTTCTTGAGCAAACCTTCAAGTGATGAGTAATCGACTTTACCGTCGGCCAAAAGTGGTGTGACCACCGCAGTCCAGACGACGTGCTTGTTGAGTTCGGTTTGCGTTTTCATTGTTTCTCCAAGTGGTCCATGAGGTTTTCAAGCGGGTGGAGACCATCACCCAAAGGTTTTTTTATCCAAAGTTTTGCGACATCAAGAGCACCCTGTGCAAACAAAGCGCGATCATGAGCGTTGTGGGAAATTTTAACGGTTTCTTGCGGGAAGGTGAGAGTCATCTCATGAAAGCCGACGACATCACCTTCACGCTTGGCTTCGATATGCACTGGGAAGGCACTCCATTGCGCCAGTGACTTCGCTGTGCCTGAAGGCGCATCAAGTTTTTTGGTGTGATGAATGTCCATCAACTCGGCAGAGAAGGATGGCAAAGATTTTTGCAACTTGTTCACAGTCTTGATGAGCTGACGGAACAACTGAACGCCCAAAGAAAAATTAGTCGCGTGCACCCAGGCGAGCCCGCGCTTTCTGAGTTCAGCATCGAGACCCGCTGGCCACTCCATACCCGTCGCGCCAATGACCATGGGCTTTTTGCTTTCAAGTAAAAAAGGAATCATTTCGAGGAACGCCTCACCGGGAACAAAAATAATGCCGAGGTCAGCGACTGCGAGTTTTTCAGGTGACAGGGGATTGGAGCGACCAAACGGTCCAACCACATCAGTCTTGCTGATGAGGTTCAAAACATGACCGCCGGTTTTTCCTGAGCCGATAACTGCGACCTTCATTTCGTCTCCAAGAGGTCTTGGTGAAGCGTGCGCAAAAGATTTTCGCTCTGGCCTGACGGCAGCATCAAGCAGAATGAATTTTCGCTGGCACCACTTGAAATCAAATAAGGAGAGACGCCGTCCATGTGCGAGAGCACTCGTGCCTGCAGGTCAGCGCGCGTGCGAATATCCAGACCGATGATGGCGAGCAATTCACCTTGGGCGGTATGGACCTCGCCGCAAGTCCCGAGCTCACGAACTAAATCTGATGATACATCGTAGATACGATCAATCACGCAACCCACACGGTTCTCACTTGTGGAGAGAAGGGTCGGCGTGATTTTGTACTGATTGAGGACTTGCAGGACATTGATGAGAAACAACGGAGCATTCAAACCATCGGCTTCTTTAATGGTGAGCCAAGTTTGTTGACGCTTCAAAGAAACAGCACGCACGGCCGGTTTGTCGGCAGGTGAGTTTACTACGCGCGTCCCTTTCACCTCAGGGTCTTGTGAGTAGCCGACGTAAACTGGAATCTGGGCACGGATGGCCGGCAGAAATGTGTCAGGGTGAATCACCTTCGCACCAAAGCGAGTGAGCTCACTCGCTTCCGCAAAAGAAATCTCAGGAAGTGTGCGAGCGTTGGCTACCACGCGAGGGTCGGTGGTCATAATGCCTGGAACATCTTTCCAGATTTGGATCTCGGAGGCTTCTAAGGCCTCAGCAAAAAGTGCCGTCGAATAATCCGAGCCTTCTTTACCCAAAGTCGTCGTGCGGCCATGAAGATCGCTGCCGATATAACCTTGAGTCACCACGACGTTTCCAGCGAGATGAGGAAAAATTTCTTTCTGTGCGAGTTCTTTTAAAAGATCAAGATGGGGAAGGGCGCGACCATGATCAGAAGATGTTTTCATGATCTGGCGAGCATCGATCCATTTTGTGTTGATCCCTTGCGCACGCAGAGCTTCTACGAAGAGTAATGAACTGATGAGCTCGCCGTGAGACACGAGATCATCTAAAGCCGAGAGCGAGACTTCGCGTAGAAGCTGCATCCCTTGCAGGATTTCTTTTACGCGCGCACAGAGGTCTTCCACTTTTTTTACATTCTCCGCCGATCCTTTGAGATCGCGCATGAAACTCAAATGGCGTTCACGGAAGTGGCCCAAGGCATTGGGAATTGCACCAGGATTTTCGCCGGCAGCGTCGCGCGCCATTTGCATGAGTTGGTTGGTCGTTCCCGCTGTGGCCGAAATAACACAGACACGAATTTCGGGGCGATTCTTGAGCACACTCGCTGAAATGCGAGCGACGGCCGCGTCGGCCATGCTGGTACCGCCGAACTTGGCGATGGCAAATTTCATAGCATCCCCCCCTCTAGGAAGATTCGACTATAGCAGAGGAAAAAACGAGAGTTGAAGTGCTATTCAGGGTAAAATAGGCGCATGAATTTGATTCGTTTAGGAACCATGCCTTTAGAAGAAGCTAAAACCTTTCAACGCGTATTGGCGACAAAGGGTGTGAGAGCGGAACTCGACCACAACGGACAGACCTGTACTCGCGGCTGCACCGTCACAGTAGAGGTGCTCATTCCCGAAATCAGTCTGCCCATCGTCCAAGACACCATGCGCGAGCAGTACCAAAAGCTCATGGAAGGGCTACCGGTGGATTGGTCGCGGCTGAATGAAGTCTATGACCCACAGAAGAGCGAGGCGACCTGCCCGGCCTGTGGAACCCAGTTCTCGACCTCGCAAAAAGAGTGCCCAGACTGCGGTTTATGCTTTTAGGGCCTATAGATTTTACACCCCACCCTCAGCGTGGCCCAAGAATAGACTAAAATAACGGCCTAGAGAGGTTGTTATGAAATTCGGCAAATTCACCATTTTGAACCCTAAAGACCAAAGCACTGCTCGGGAAACCGAGGTCGAGATGCTAATCAATATCGATCACATCGTGTCATTGAAGCCCATCCGTATTGCGAGCCCTGATCGCATCGTGAACGGCTTTTGGATTCGCACAACCAACGGCAAGAAGTACAAAGCCGTGAAGATTCCAAGTGAGTTGTTGAAAACTATTGGCGAAGAATACGCCTCACCGATCACGAATATGGATATTGATGGGGACGAGTCGTTCCCGCAATAAACTAATCCGGCCGACAATTCTTGGGCGGGACTTTTACCGCCCAGTTCTCACCCTTCGTTTCGTAATCCACTTCATAGCAATCACCGCGAGTTTCGGCGGTTCGGTCGAAGCGATAAGCTACACGACTTGGGCGGCAGCGAGGATTCGGTACTTTGTCGCTATAAAACTCCGGGCCATCTTTTGAAATTTCCCAGCAGTCACCCTTGAGTTCGCCGGTCATCCGCCAAGCAAATCGTGTGGCGCTCGGACGACACTCGTTGATGGCCAATCTTTTCTCCCAGCGGTCACTACCTTGAGTGCCGTGCACTTCTAAACATTCACCGCCTTCTTTCCCGATAGCGGGAAAGAATTTTTTGATGAGCTGATCATTCGGAGGGCGACATTCTTTGATGTCGATGCGGGCGCGGAACTGAGTGCCACCGCTTGGATCCACCATCCAGCATTCACGTTTTTTTACGTCAAATGTGTAGAGCGCATCGGATGGGGC
>JAKFUR010000123.1 GCA_021732585.1 Bacteriovoracaceae bacterium | reverse complement strand
GCTGCAAATTTGGAATTTTCCCTGCTGCGCCGAAAGAGTTTTTTGCACGTTTTCTTCCCAGTCTTCTCGAGACGGTCCGGAAGAGGTGGCACAGCCGTTAAACAGCGTTGCAGCGAAGCACAAAATGAGGATTCTGGGGCGACAAGAGAGGGTCATATCGTTATGATAGGCAAACCTAATAGACTTGGCCATTCAACAGGACGGTTATGAAGTACGAAATCTCACGTGAAGTTTTTAAGCAGCGCCTTGGCGAGAAATTAAATTTTGCCTTCATCGACGTGCAGTCGGCGGTGGTGGTTCCTTTCGAAGGAACTGTGCACATGCCATACAGCGGTGATTTTGTGGCTAAATTTTCTGCTCAGTACCCAACCAAATCTCAAAACGTCATTGTTTACGCACTTAATCCAGCTGACGAATCACCAGTGAAAGCCGCTGATGAGCTAGCGAGTGCGGGTTATCAGTTTGTGTATTTTTATCGCGGAAGCGCGAAAGACTTAGTGCTCGACAAAGGTTTGAACTAATAAAAAAGGCTCCTTTCGGAGCCTTTTTTTTGTCTTATTTCTTCAGACTAGTAATGCAAGAAGCGGCACGCGATCTGCGCCCAACCATTCACAAACGGATTCACAAACGCGTTCGTGTGAACGAAAGCGTAACGATTGCTCCCTGGAGCGATGATATCTGCCACGCGTGCTTGCAGCACCTGTCCGTAAGCGGTGCGGCCGAAAGCGAATCCTTCGCAAAGGATCGGCTCATAATAAGGATTGTAGACTTGAGCGCTGACAACGTCGGGACGAACTTGCACCAAAGGGTTCACCGGAAAAAAGGCGAAGGCCTGAGTTGTAATGAAGAGAGCGACGACGGCGATGAGACGCATATATGAGCGCATGGATGACCTCCGAAACAAAGTTAATGACGCGCTTTTAGCAGCAATCAACGCAACTCGTCAATGTGTCGAAATTTGAATGAACAAATAGGCAGCAAAATTAGCTATTTATGGGGTAGAAAAGTATATCAAACCTATCCAAAGAGGCTTCATGATCGATTACGAAATTTACAAAATTTTGCACCTCACATCACTCGTTGTCCTCATTAGTGGGTTTGCACTCCAATTTTGGGGAACACGTACAAAATCCCTCAAAATTTTGACGGGAGTCGCGACACTTTTCGTGTTGGTTTCGGGCATGGGTCTGATGGCACGAATTGGTATCAAGCACGGCGAACCTTACCCCATTTGGATCTTCGCAAAATTTACTGTGTGGGGATTGCTTGGAATCGGCGGAGCTGTTGTGGCGAAACGTTTTCCGCAGCATGGAAAAAAAGCCTACGTCATCATGTTGGCGCTTTTTGTTTTTGCAGCAGTGATGGCGAATTATAAATTCTAAATAGACTTTCCCATCTGGGATAAGGCCCGCTATCATAAACGCATGTTGCATGCGCTTATTAATATTTTTATTTTGATGGTGCTGATCGATGCAGTGATCAGCTTCGTTCCGAATCTAAATGTGCAGCGCCATCCTCTTGTCATCCAGCTTCGTAAGATCGTCGATGTTCCTCAGCGTCCGATCCGTGAGCTGCTCCCCCCGAACATTCCTTTCGACCCGTCTCCACTCATTATTATTTTAGTGCTTAGAATGGTGGAGGCGATGATCTAATGGATGACCTCTCGTTTTTAGTTCAAGAGACCATGCGTATTAATGATCTTCGCCAAGCCGGCGTGCGCGTGGAGGACCTAGAAGATGGAGAGGAATTCTGGACGCCTGTAGAAATCCCTGCGAGTCAGCCACGAGTGGCCCCAGCAAAACCCGGTGTCCTTTTTCATCTCGAGCATCAAGGTGGCACATTTATCGTGCGCACGATGCCTTCAGCGCAACTCGCAGAGAGTTTAGAACTCATTACAGCGACTCCTGAAGATTTCCCTACTCTTCGTCTTATTAATGACGAACAAACACAGCTGCATCTTTTGAATTGGTTTGTGTGCGAGACGCTGGAAGAAGCAGAGGTCATTCACACTCGCTTGGGTCATCGTCGTTTTCCTCTGCGAGAAGAAGACGTTTGTAATCTGAGCGATCCTGGCTTTAGTTGGTGGCTTGAGGCCAAGGCCGGCAGCTTCGCAGCGCACACTAAGATGGGGGTCCTGCGAGAAAATTTAGTTCGCCTTGGGCCGATTGCGGACACTCAAATTGCCACTCACCGTTGGAATGAGCTGTCATCCCTCATGGCCCATCTTCCGCTCGCCGTTAATGTAAGTAATGAAGGATCACGTCTTACAATGTCGTCGTCAGCGCAAGATGCCTGGGTGGTGGATGAGTTTTGCCGCGTGTTTATTGAAGGAAAAATCAGCAGTGAGCTTACTGATATTTTCCGCCTTATGGGCAAACGTGGTGTACCAGCCGGTCTTTTAGAAACCAGCTGGTTCTTCTTGAAAGAGATGAGTGCAGTTCGTCAGTTCTGGATCGAAATCGAAGAGCGATTGGGCTAACTACTGGAGTTTGCCCATTTCTGATTTCGCCGCGAGATACCCCGTCACCATAATCTGAGCGAGTGTCCCTAGCTCTTCTTCTTCTTCGATGCCGTAGAAATCTTCCAAATGACGCACGAATAATTCAAGGTCATCATCCGAAAGTTGTTTCTCGACGAGTGCTGTCATGGTGTCAGCATCCATCGCGCTCATCGATTCAAAAAAGCGTGTGAGAGTTTGGTTTTTTTCTGTGCTCATGTGTTCATTCCTTGCAGGTTCTATCGGCCAAGTGGTGTCATCGTGTCATGTTTCGGTGCCGTTTTGCACCACGCAAAAAAGCAGTTGTCAATCTTGTTAAGCGCGTGCAATTTTCATGAAGCTAACTTAACACGTCTGCAGTTATAATAACTTTTTTCAAACTTAGAAGGATGGACGAAGCATGAAACTTGTAATGGTACTAGCACTGGCCTTGAGTTCTTCTCTCGCGCTTGCACAAACAGCTCCGAAGAAATCAACGACCAAACTGCCAGCTAAACCAGCACCTGCTGCGTCTACTCCAGCGGTCACTCCAGCTCCGGCCAACACAACTGTGGCCAACGGCGAGTCGGGCACCATGAAGATTCTCAAAGAGAAACTTCAGATCCGTTACTTCGGCGAGTTCTTGGGCCCGAGCATCAGAAAGTGGGAAGATAACCAAATCGATACGGACGGTCACGGCGGAGCAGGTAAGGGTAGAGCTGTTCGCCAAGAAACTCCTATCAACTTGTTCAACCAGTTCTCCTTCCGCTGGAAAGTGGGCGAGAAAACCCGCGCTTTCTGGGACGCTCGCTTCACCACACAGTTCGGTGATCGTAACGAAGTGGGCGACGGTGAAGACCAACAAGTGATCGTTCAAGAAGACCAACGTATTGGTTTGAACTACGGTTACTGGACTAGTGCTGACAAAGTTTGGAGCACTTCATTCTTGCCACGTGTTCGTCTTCCGACCTCTGAAGCTTCTCAAGACTCAAACATCGTATTGCAGCCAGACATTTTGCACGTCACAAGCTTCCAAGCGACACCTGCTTTGAACATCTCTCTCTTCAATGCTGTTCGCTACTACTGGTACGAGCAGAAAGTTGATAGCGAGCGCTACCGTATTTACACCAGCCCAAGCGTAACTTACGTCTTCAATGATACATTTGAGCTTTTCGTTTCTTACGAGCATGAACTTTCGCACAGAGATCCGGAAGGCAAGAGTAACTTCTTCCTCCTGAGAGAGACTTTGCAGGACATCTACGCCGGCGTGAACATCAACATCACCCCGTCATTGACTGTTTTCCCTTTTCTCCGCCTCGCTCAGTTGCAGCGCTTGGAGTGGGATGACCAGCAAGACACGGCCCAAGTTGGCGCCTGGATCATCGGTAACATTTTCTAGATTTGTTTGTGGCCCACCCCGATCGGGGTGGGCTTCTTTGTAAGATCACTCCGCATTAAATACCCAAAAACAAGTACTTAAGCCTAGAAAAAATCTTACACAGCTCAATTTCTTATGGCCATGGCCCACCGCAAGTACTATGGTGCGGCATCTCAGTCCTATAAAACTTTGGAGTCCTCGTGAAATTTGCAGATATGGGCCTTCGTGCCTCATCACTCGCCGCCCTTACTAAACTCGGCTTTGCCGACTCAACCGAAATTCAAGCACAGGCCATCCCGCTGTTGCTCGCTGACGATATCGACTTCATTGGCCAGGCCCAAACGGGTACCGGTAAAACAGCGGCGTTTTTGTTGCCACTTTTTGAGAAGCTCGATCCGAAAGCTCGCCACGTACAAGCTTTGATCCTCGCTCCAACCCGCGAACTCGCGAATCAGATCGAAGGCGAAATCGCGAAATTCACCAGCGCTGGTGATCGCGTTCGTTCTTTGTCTGTATATGGCGGTACGCCGATCAGCGCTCAGCTTCGTGCTCTTCGCTCTGATGCTCCATCAATCGTCGTCGGTACTCCAGGTCGCGTGATCGACTTGATCGATCGTGGCGCTCTTCGTCTCGAAGACGTCCGTTATGTCATCTTGGATGAAGCTGATGAAATGCTCGACATGGGTTTCTTCGATGACGTGCAAACCATCATCGCGAAAAGCCCGAATAAGAAAGTTTGGATGTTCTCAGCAACGATGCCTGCTCCGATTCAGCAACTCGTGAACAAACACTTCCGCGATCCAAAAATGGTGAAGGTCACCAAGCAGCAATTGACCACCAATTCAGTTGAGCAGACTTACCTGGTCGCTCGTCCGGCCGACATGGTTGAAGCTCTTTGCCGTTACCTCGACAGCATCGACGACATCTACGGTCTCGTTTTCACTCGTACAAAAATCGGCGCACAACAACTCGCTGACGCTTTAAACTCTCGTGGCTATTCAACGGAATCGTTGCATGGAGATATGGAGCAAGATGCTCGAGACTTCACGATGAAGCGTTTCAAAGAGAAGAAGTGCAAATTGGTCGCCTGTACTGACGTTGCGGCCCGCGGGATCGACGTATCAGATCTTACTCACGTCATTAACGTCGAGTTACCGATGGACCTCGAGTCTTACGTTCACCGTATCGGCCGTACCGGTCGCGGCGGTTCTAAAGGTGTGGCGCTCTCGATCGTCACTCCAATGGAATTCCGCAAGATCGCTCTCATTGAGCGCATCACCAAAGCCCCGATCAAGCGCGTAGAACTTCCGGGCGTGGACGAGATCCGCGGCCGTTTGATTTCTAAAGCGGCAAAACAAGTCGGCGAGCTCGCTACAACTGTTAAGATCGAAACTCACCCTGAGTTCGCAGAATTCGCAGCAGCGACTGAAGAGATGAGCAAAGAAGACATGCAGAAAGCGCTCTACGCTCGCACACTCGCTCCGACGATCAAAAAATACCGTGAAGCTCGCGACCTCACAGCGATGGCACCTAACCGTGGTCCTCGTACACACGGTCTCACTGGTCAGCCAGGTGACGTTAATCGTGGCCCAGCTCGTGGTGAAGGCCAGCGTTTCATCATCAACGTCGGTAAAATGGACGGCGCAAATCCAGGCGACTTGTTGAAGTTCCTCCACCGCACGGCAGGTCTGCGCGGTTCGGAAGTGGGCCGTATCGACATTCGCGATAAAGTTTCGTTCTTTGAAATCGATGCCAACCAAGGCGCGCGTCTTCACAAAGTGAAGGGCAGCACTTGGGGCCAACGGAAGGTCATGGTTGATATCGCTGATCGCGTAGCTGCAGGTGGATCACCGGGCGGAGCGCCAGACCAAGGCGCTCGGGTAAGAAGAGGCCCGCCAACTGCGTGATTGTGCATAACAAAGCACGGTGTTAAACTGGTCTTACGCATACCAGGATGGTCACCGTGCAAGACTCTTTTAACACCAGCTTTGATGACGAAGAATTTGAAGACGTACCGTCTCCCTTTCGAAAGAAAGCGGCGGTTCGTCCAACTCGCACGACTACCAATACGCGTGGGAATATGTTCTCGCGACCTATGGGAACTGCGCCTTCAGAAGCACCGACTGTCGTCGAGCAAGTCACTCGCCGAAATCCAGGTCGTGCTGAACAAACAGAATTTTTGAATCCACGCCGTCGCAACGCTGCGGCCCCTTCGATTGATTATCTCGATGAAGATCAAGACGAAGAAGAGATCGAAGAGGAAGAAGAAGTCACGGAGAGACGAGTGACTATCGCGAAACCTCGCGCCAAAGCCAAAGTGAAACCGAAAGTAGATCTGCTTCCACGCATTGGCTGGGCCATTGTGGGAATTCTCATGCTGCGAGTGGTTTTCATGGAGCGTGGAGTGATCGACTACATGGGCATGAATGGCAAAATTAAAGACAGCCAGCATGAACTCTCACGCGTGAAGAATGAGAATCAAGACATCGGCAAAGAAATCCGTCGTATCAGTTTGGATAAAACCTATCAGCGCCAACTCGCCAAAGAACATTTGGGTGTGATCGCCGCTGATGAGTTTCTTATTTTATTTGCGGGGGAAGCTGCGGAGACTGAAAACGAAGCTGGTCGCCCACTTTAAGTCTTTTCGCCACTTCAGACTGCGCCTTCATTTCGAGCACGTGCCGTGACCACACGATACGCGCGCGTGGGATACGATCCTCTGGAAAACGCCCGATGAAATGGGGAACTTTGCGTTCGATGTCGATAATTTTAAAATCCTTATCCATGAAGAAGAGATCGAGATCGAAGTAGGTGTCCGGCATCCAGAAGCCGTGCGCACCAGATTCTTCGTACACAAACAGCATGCCTTGATCATTTGGCCAATCCGCATCACGAATGCCGGAGAGGCCTTTGACCTGAGTCTCCATATCAATGGCGAGTTTCACGAGAATTTTGTCTTGAGGAGCGATGAGCCAGGCCCAGTTTTTAGGGTCTTTCTCAACGACGTCCTTACATCCGGCCGGAAGCGTCAAGAGTAAGAAGAAGAAGGGGAGGATTCCATTGAGCTTAAAGCGGAGGTGAGGCATCATTTTCATGCCTAGAATCCTAGGCCAACTTCCGAGGAGATGACAATGACCACCGCCCGCGACTTATCAGGACTCATGCGCACCCACCACTGTGGAGAGTTGCGAGATTCTGATATCGGGAAGACAGTCTCCATCTGTGGTTGGGTGAATAAAGTGCGCGACTTAGGTGCACTTCACTTCGTGGATTTGCGCGATAAGCACGGTCTTACTCAACTCGGCTTTGAACAATTCAAAGGTGACCTCGCCGTTCTTAAAACTTTTTCTCTCGAGTCGGTTGTGAAGGCGACCGGCATCGTGGCCGCGCGTCCGGATTCTGCGAAGAACACAAAAATGGCGACGGGCCTTGTGGAAGTGCAAGTGCAGTCCATCGAGCTCTTGTCCCACGCGGAGATTCCGCCGTTCTTGCCTCATGGCCATGGTGAGGCCACCGAAGATTTGCGCTTAAAATATCGCTACCTCGATCTTCGTAGCACGCGCTTGCAAGACATTCTTAAACTACGTTCAGACACGACTCGTAAAGCGCGTGAGACATTGTACGAACTCGGTTTCACGGAAGTGGAAACACCGATCCTCTACAAGACCACACCGGAAGGCGCGCGTGACTACGTGGTGCCAAGCCGAGTGCACAAAAGCAAAGTCTACGCCCTCCCGCAATCACCACAGACACTCAAGCAGTTGTTGATGATTGCCAACACCGATAAGTATTTCCAAATCTGCCGCTGCTTCCGCGATGAAGATTTGCGCGCTGACCGTCAGCCGGAATTCACGCAGATCGATATCGAAGTGAGTTTCCCGACGATTGATTATATGAAGAACCTCGCGTCTCGCATGATTTCTCGCCTCTTCAACCTGGGTGATAATTTCATCTTGAAAGGCATCACCTACGAGGAAGTCATGGCGAAGTACGGTTCGGATAAACCGGACGTGCGTTTTGGTCTTGAGCAGATGAACGTTACAAAACTTTTCGCGACGTCGGGCTTTGCTACTTTTGCGGACGTAGCGAAAGAAAAGCATGGTCTCGTGAAGGCAATGTTCTTACCAAACGCCATGGGCACGCTCGCTCGTAAAGATATCGATGGACTGACTGAAGTGGTGAAACCTTACGGCGGCAAAGGCGTGGCCTGGTTTAAAGTGGAAGCCGGTGCCCTCACTGGTGGTATTTCTAAATTCATCACGCCAGAACTTCTCGCGGGTCTCTATGAAAACTCACCAGAGAAAGGTGATGGCCTATGGTTCTTCTGCGCCGATAAAAAAGACAGCGTAGCCCATGACTGCGCGGACGCTGTTCGCCGTCACTTAGGCAAGAGCTTGAAGCTTTTCAATCCAGACGAGTACGCCTTCTTGTGGGTGTATGACTTCCCACTCTTGGACGTTGATTTCGAAACAGGTGCGGTCGGTGCCAAACACCATCCGTTCACTATGCCACGCTTGGATCAAGTGGATCTCTTCATGTCGAACGACAAAGAGAAACTCGCTGCGTGCAAAGCACAGGCCTACGATATCGTTTGTAACGGCTATGAGTTGGGCGGTGGCAGTTTGCGAATCTTCGACAATAAAGTTCAAAGCCGCATGTTCGAAGTCTTGGGTCTATCTCCAGAAGAAGCGCAACATCAGTTTGGTTTCTTCGTAGAAGCACTTAAGTACGGCACACCTCCGCACGGTGGTATGGCCTTCGGGATGGAGCGCTTGGTGATGATGCTGGCGAAGACGGATTCAATTCGCGACGTGATGGCGTTCCCAAAAACGGCGTCTGCCACTGACTTGATGGCGAACGCGCCGTCGCGTCCGAACGATGCGCAGATTAAGGAACTTGGCTTTAAATGGCTTGAAGACTAATTACTGAGGGGCGTTTGTGATGTTGGCATCACCATAGTAGCAACGCACATTCGCCCCATTCTCTTTTGCATCATCACACAACGTCTCACAGCCTTCGATCGTCGGCACGTTGTTCGAGATTCCCTGGCCCTCGCCACTTAAAATCAAAATCTCACATTTCTTATTCTCTACCGTCGGCGCTGACTTCTTGCTCGTCGTGCGTGCTGGGCGCGGGGGACGTTTTGTCGGTGCAGTTTTCGGTCTGATAAAGTTCGCTGGATTTTCGACCTGGGTTGCCTTGCCCCACATGGTGCGACTGTCGAGCTTGTCACTTGCCGCCGCTACGCCTTTTTCAATTTGTCGTGCTTCCAGCCAGCGCTTGTGAGATTCGCTTTGGGGGTCTTGGTCGGTGAGGTTCTTGCAATGAGTGATGCCACCCTGTTTCTCAAGGTTGGAGACATTCTCGTGCAAAGTCTTAATGCGGTCGAGCTGGCGAGAGGAAATTAAACAATCGACTGGTGAAACCGAAAGCCGTTCGATGTTGGCCGCATAGGCCGCCTCGACTTCAAGAAGAAGCTGCCGCTTGAGATCATGGTTGTTTTGCGCCCACACTTGAGAAGTGATGATGAGTGCGAAAAAGATGAGGTTTTTCATCGACACCCCAAGAGCCGGTTTTGAGAGCAGAGGAGAAGCGTGTTGCCGACCTTGTCTGAGCAGCGGTAATGCCAACTGCGAGTAATGCTACTCTCGCTTCTGGGAAGCGGTTGATCTTTACCTGGGGACTTGGTTCGAAATTTTTTGAAATCGGCCAAGCAGAATTCGAGACAGTCGCTCGAGCCAGGACGGATCTCGGAAGTCTTGTCGCCATTCTTTAGCACGATGATATCTTCGGCATGGCAGGCGGGTGTTGTCTGATTTTTAAAATCAGTGAGTGGGTATGACTTGATACTCGCGCTAGCAATCTTCTCTTCGTATTTTTGCACGATGTACGCCTCGAGGATGTGTGTTGTCACACCATCAGGACTCACCACTGGGAGCTTGCTTTCATAGTTGAGGTAAATTTCTTTGTAGCGCGCGTAACAAGCTGTGCGGTACATGATGGGAAAGTTGGCGAGCGTCTCACCCCCGCGCAGTCGGATGATACAAGTTGCATGCTTGTTGCTTTCTAGATTGACCTGCTTGATTCCTTGCTCGAGGGGTGTTCCCTTCGAGCGAATGCGCACGACTTCACCGAGGTGATGGCAGGTCATGAGAAAGGCGGCAGGCTTTTTCTCTGCTACCCATTCACTGAGTTTATTATCGCAGGCTTCGGCACAGGCCAAGTTATGGCCCGCGTCCTGCGGGTCGCTTTGAATCACGCTGGTGATTTCGAGTCCTCCGGATACGATGATGCGGCATTCGGGGTAGTGATAAAAAGTCTCATTGCCGAGCAGTGGGTATTTCAAACGAGAGGCGATCTGCGGTTTGAGGGCAGGTTCGTTGGCGTAAAAAATACGTAAGGCATGCATGCCTTCTTGGGTCATCTTGTAGCCAGCGAATTCTGTTGGAGACGGATTTTTAAAGAGGAGATCGATTTCTTTGCGACCCGTAGTGAGTGAACTCGGCGGTAAATAGCTGTCCTTGAATACCTGGTCCATGGTTTTACCACTAGATATGCTCGGCTTTTCCGCATTGGGCATACTGGTGTAATGCGGAAGAGGCACATTCGCTAACTCAGTATTGGTTTTCTGAAGTGCGTTCGTTACAAGATGTTCGCAGTGATTGAGTTCACCGATGGTGCGGATGATTTCGATTTGTTTGCGCAGAAGAATACTGAGCTCTGTGGGATCGGTCACGGCCTTGCATGTTTCTGGATCGATACCCACGAGGAGTTTTGTGCGCTCAAAGTAGCGCTGGGCGAGTAGCTCGCCTCGGCGTTTGATTTTTAGCTCATTCTCTAGCAACTCGTAATTGGCCTGGGCCATCTGCATAAAGAAGAGAATGAGTAAGAAGACGCGCATCCTCTTATTTTACATGCAGTCTTGTTTCTACTCAAGGCTAGGCAGCGATTTTAAAGTCTTCAACTGGGACGTCATTTTCGAGCGCCTGCTCTACCAGGTCTGGCGCGGCCATCTCTTGGTAGCTGGCACGCATAAGGACCCAGGCGTGATGTTGTTCAGAGCGGGTCTCGGTAACTGCTGCGCGATCTAGCCAATCTGTGAGTAAGGGCACACCGACTGCGGCAATTGATACGGTGCTGGCCCATGACCAGGTCAATGAACTTTGCACAGAGACGCTCTCTACACGATGTTTAAAGAGACGCAGACCAGGAGTCATGCCGTGAAAGAGAATACCGGTGAAACTCATGGTGAAGAAAAAAATCGGAGCGAGAATCAGGCTCATGCGCTCGCCGTAGGCCGTGATCATGAAGCGTGCATCACTGGGCAAACGATCAAGACCGAGCGGTCCCACAAAACTCATCCATGTTTTAACGGCGATACTGGCGATGGCAAAAGCGATGAGCCAGTCGATCGTCCAAGCGCAAAACACCGCCCACGGATTGAGCTGATCCGGAGCACGGCGAATGCTCGGGTCCATCAACTGGCGAGTGGTAAGAGATTGCTGAAGGTGATCGACGAGACGTGGTGACATAGTTACCTCATTCTCCTTATCGGATTATGAGGGCTTGCCCTAGAGTCACAAAGTCAAAAACTCAGCTATTGGTTAAGCGCTTGAGATTTCATGTCGTGAAGCATCTGCAACGCCTGGATGGGCGTGAGGTTCATGACATCAATTTCTTGCAGTCGCTTCTCGAGCGCCACCAAGTGAGCTGGCGTTTCCACGTTCGCTGCTTGGAACATCGATAGCTGCGGTGGGTTCACTTGCTCAACGAGCGAGTGATCACGGTGCTGCTCTTCGAGTTTGCCGAGAATATTGCGTGCGCGCTTGAGAATCTCTTTGGGAAGACCGGCGAGTTCCGCCACATGGATACCAAAACTCTGTGTAGCACCGGCTTCGATGAGTTCATACATGAACTGCACTTTGCCTTTATGGCTTTCCGTTCTCACCGTTAAATTCTTTGCCGAAGGCAAAGTATCAACGAGCTCGATTAACTCATGGTAGTGAGTCGCGAACAGCGTGAGAGATTTTAAATTTGTAGCGAACCATTCAACCAAGGCCCACGCGATGGAAAGACCATCATAAGTTGAAGTGCCACGGCCAATCTCATCCAGGATGATCAAGCTATCAGAGGTAGCGTGACGAAGAATCTCTGCTGTCTCACTCATCTCCACCATGAACGTTGACTGACCGCGGATGATGTCATCGCTGGCGCCCAGACGGGAGAACAGGTAATCGCGCACACCAACCTCTGCATGACTGGCGGGGACCCATGCGCCTAATTGCGCGAGGTACTGGATCAGCGCCACTTCACGCATCACAGTTGTCTTACCGGCCATGTTCGGACCGGTGATGAGGGCAAAAGGTTTTTCCGGCGTGAGGCTCACATTGTGAGTCACGAAACGTTCTTGAATATTCGCGCGGATCAAGGGATGCCACGCACCTTTAATATTCACCACGCGATCGTTGGTGAGTTCGGGGCGAACAAAACCTTCTTGCAAGGCGACCCAAGCAAGTGATTGGTACACATCCATCTGAGCGATGCGTTTGGCGACCTCTAGAATGATGCTGGAAAGATTGAGAACCTGGGCCAGTAAACCCTCGAAGAGTTCGCGCTCAAGACGAGTCAGGCGCTCTTGGGCTGAGGTGACATCAATTTCAAGTTTCGCCAGTTCTTCCGTTTGGTAGCGCTCACCATTGGTGAGAGTTTGCTTACGTTGGAACGACTTCGGGACTTTGTTCAAGTGAGAGTTAGAAATCTCAATGAAGAATCCGGCGAGGTTATTGGATTTAACTTTGAGATTTGAAATACCGGTTTCTTGGCGGTAGCGGGTTTCAAGAGCGAGCAATTCATCCGCCACTGTCTGGCTGAGACGCGCGAGACGATCGCGCTCTTTGTTCACGCCTGGGCGAATCAAATTGCCTTTATCTGCGTGCGCACCGAGTTCATCACTGATGGTGCTGTTGATCTCTTGTGAGAGAGCATCAAGGGTCTTGCGATCTTTTTTGTCGAGAGCAGGGAAGAAGCGCGCCAATTCATCTTTCGCGTCAGCTTCCATCTTGCCGTGAAGCTCAAGTGTACGAGCGAGATTGAGCAAATCACCCGCGTTGGCTTTCTTGGTGGTGGCCTTCGCCATGATGCGATCGAGATCACGCACATCCACGAGCTGTTCGCGCCAGCGCTTCAAGAGTTCAGGCTTGGCCATCAAGGCACCCAGGAGTTCCTGGCGCTTTTTGATTTGGGCGAGATCTTTAAGTGGAGTCTGGAAGAAATTCTTAAGATGGCGAGCGCCCATGGCGCACTTGGTGCGATCCATGAAGCCGATCAATGAGTGTTCCCACTGGGCAGGATCGCGCGGAAAAATCTCGAGGCCTCGAAGTGTCGCCCAAGTGACCTTCAGACCGTCATCCCCTTGGATGAGACGGAAAGGACGGATGTGACCAATTTTATCGAGGCTCTGGGTAGAGCATACGTACCAGCTCAAAGCACCTAAAGGGGAAAGAACGTATGGTCGTTGCTTAATGATGCCGTCGCGTTTATGACCAGGAATAAGTTTTTCAAGATAAGGGGCCGCGTGTTTTTCTGTAAACCATTCTTGCGACAAGTGCGTACGTAGGGTCTCTAGGCTGTCGACAGTGTCTTCGATGAACGGGAACTTTTCCCACTGGCCCAGCATGGCGAGGAATTCTTTCGGACGGTAGATCAAAAGTTTTTCCGACAGCTCTTCAGCCGATTTTAAAGCGAAGCCGAAGAAATCACCGGTGGTGAAATCAAGCAAGCACAGCATGAAGCCTTGCGAGTCTTGCCAGGCGCTGGCGATGTATTTGTTCTCACCATTGACGGTGCGATCAAGATCGTAAGGAACCGCCGGGGATACGATTTGTACCACTCCGCGCTTCACGATGCCTTTGACGTCTTTGGGATTTTCCAGCTGCTCACAGATGACAACTTTTTTACCCATCTGCGAGATGCGATCCACGTAAGCAGGAGCGGCGTGGTGAGGAATGCCGGCCATAGGGATCGGCACGTCGCCGAGCTTTCCACGAGTGGTGAGTGAAATGTTCAGCAGGCGCGCGACTTCGCGGGCGTCTTCGAAAAACATTTCGTAAAAATCGCCCATGCGAAAGAACACGATGATGCCGGGGTGAAGCTTTTTCACCGCCCAATATTGCTCCATCATCGGAGTGAGTTTGGCGCCGGATTCAACGAGCTCTGCGAGAGTAGGATTCATCTAAGTATGCTGGCCTTTCCGACCAAAAGAGTCATCTGAAAAACACCTCTATGCGCGAAGCATTAATGTTACACTAGACGGATGATTTTACGCCCTTTCAAATCAACAATTGTTATTGGCTTTTTCATTCTCCTAAACGCTCTGGTGGGCTGGGGAGCGTGGACTCATCGTGGGAAGGAAAACTGGGGTCAAGACTCAGACGCTATTCTCTCGGAAGTCCCTTCGGAAATGAAGGAGCTGCAGTACTTCCATCTTGATCAAGGTCAACCGTCTCTCTCACTCGCGGCGGATTCAATGCGAAGTCTGGGTGAGCAGATGGTGAGTTTTGAGCGACCGCGTGGCACCTACGCATCCGGTGATCAGAAAGAAACCATGACCTATCAAGCGACCCAGGCCGAGTACGTGAAGGCGCGCGGCTCGTTGCGGATGTTGGGCGAAGTGCAGCTCGATCAAGAGGCCTCAAAATATCGTGCAGCCGAATTGGTGTACTACCATCGCAAAGACCAGCTCTACGGCAAAGGCGGAGTGACCATGGAACACTTCATGGCGAAGACGGGCGAGACCATCACCATCAAGGCCACCAGTATGAAGGCCAGGCCTAAGCAAGAATGGGCCACTTTTAAAGGCCAGGTCGATGGTGTGGTGAAGCCGCGATTGAAGTTTCAATCCCCACTTTTTTTGAAGTCTGAGGAGATGGAACTTCAAGGACTTAAGGGGGTCATTGGCCTCAAAGAAAACGTCTTTTTTCAGAGGGGAGAAATGAAGGTAACCGCACGAAAT
>JAKFUR010000079.1 GCA_021732585.1 Bacteriovoracaceae bacterium | reverse complement strand
AAGGCGCCGGGGATGAGACGGGCCCACGAAAAACGTGGCGTTAGAATTTTTTCCCAACCGATTAAAAGTAAAAGTGAAAGAACGCCGACGAGTGCGACACCGGCGGTGTAACTTCCCGCGCGCCAGTCGACCAAAGTGGGTGCTTGCTTCATAATAAGAATGAGGCCGATCGCTGTGAGCATTCCCTTGATAACAGACGAGGGAAAAAATTGTCCGAGATCACCAGCGCGTACCAAACCGAAGGCCACTTGCATAAGGCCCGCGAGCATGACGGCGAGACAGAAAAGTTCAAAGGAACCTAATTGAGTGATGGCCGTAGCGACGATTACGGTGAGTCCAGCTGCCGGGCCAGACACACTGATTTCAGAACCGCTCAAGAAGCCCACCACAAGTCCGCCGATAATACCTGCGAAGATGCCAGCCGCGAGGGGCGCTTGGGACGCGAGGGCAATTCCTAGACACAGTGGCAGTGCCACGAGGAAGACGACGAGTGAGGCACGAAGTTCTTGCATGTTTTTCATAAGCCTATTTTAGGCCGGAGTCTGAAATGATGGAAGGAGATAAATGCTAATTAACGGGGGAGTGAAGAACTGATCATAGCTTGAATCTCGCCACGCTTGATTTTTCCCAACGCTGTTCGGGGAAATGTTGCAATCTTTTGTACTCCACGAATTTTCTGATGAGGGAGAAGGCCTTGATTAATGAGGTCAATAGAGAGGTCTTGTTCACTTGCGACATAAAGCGCACTTCCATCACGTACGTCAGTTAAAGAAATAATAATCAGCGGTGTCCCCAGTTTAGTTTGCAATTCAATTTCAAGGGCGTTCAAGTCAACTTTTTCCCCACGAACTTTCACGACAGAGTCAAAACGCCCTAAAATAGTCAGTGAGCCATCCCTTGCGATTTCTGCACGGTCTTGCGTCGCCCAAGCACCAGTCTCACGTGGAGCCCATATTATCTTCTCTTGCTCAACGATGGCTTTGCCAGTGAAGAGCACTTCACTTTCAATCCAAAGACGCTCATCTGCGTCGACTCGCAATTTAACGTGAGAAAGAGGAGTCAGCTTGCCGCTGGCTTCAAGGGGTTGAGCCGTCGCAATTTGCGAACCACATTCTGTCAGTCCATAAGACGGAAGGAGCGGCCAACCCAGTTTGAGCGCAGCTTGATACAACTCTGGGCTTAAACGATCACCACCCACCACCACGGCACGCAATGTTTTAGGTGGAACGATTTTTTGTTGAACGAGATCGTGCACCTGTGTGGGAACGAGAGACAGCAAATGTCCTGACCAAGCAGAGGCGCTTAGGGCCGTCGGTTTCCAACCATCAGTCGCTAGAGTGATGACTTTTTGCTTTAACAAATAGGCCCGTGCCATGATGCCGAGCCCACCGACGTGCGCCAGCGGGAGGGTAAGACCCCATGACTCCGTGGAGTCAGCATTGAGATGTTTATTTACCGCCGCCGCACTCAACAAGAGAGCTTTTTTAGAAAGGGCGATCCACTGACTGGAGAGTGTTCCCGAAGTAGCGATCCACACATGACCCGACAGATCGGGGAGTTGCTGATGAAGCCGCTTCACTTCGTCACTGCGATCCTGCGTCCAGCGAGCGATCACCATCAGTTCACACTGTTCACTTTCCCAGAAATCTTTCGGTAGCGCTTCGGGATCTGATTGTAAAACATGCAGTCGAGTCATGTTTCTGTCCAAGTGAGCGTTTCAAGTTGCGAGCTAAACCCCCAACCTAATCCAGAGTGAGTCGGCCAAAGAGCGTCACCTTGCTGTTTAAGCCAGTGACGCTCAGAGTGAGGAAGATACAAATCCTGCGTGAGGAGTCCGCCTGGCAGTAAACGTGCACCAGCGATTTTTTGTAATTTTTGTGTGGCATGCAGAGCAATCACTTGGCCTAAGGGATGATCCATATTGCTGGTGACAACCAGCTTGCCGGTGAAGTTTTTGGCTTCGCTAAAAAGATACTCAGGTGAGTAGTAGACTGGCTTAATAACCCAGACCTGCGCGAGATCAAGAGCGTGTGGGCTGGGGCTGCGATCCACCGCCACATCTGTTCCGTTAAACACAGCGAGTGCTGCTGGATTGATCATCAGTTCTTCACTAAACGGGTCTTCGAGAAATTCGATGCGCTCTTTGGCGGCTGGCGAGACATGATCCCAAAAACTTTGTGCGGATACGATGGTGGTGAACAATCCGTTGAAATCCAAACGCCAAAGCATCTGTGGAAACTTGGCAAAGAAACGCTCGAGATCAATCCAGCGATGAATGTCTTCCGCGGTGATTTTTAATTTCGCCGTGGTGAAGCCGCCAGGAATGGTTGTGCGATCAAGCAAGGTCACATGACTGGGGCAGCTGGCATCACTGAGAAGCGTGTTCTTTTTCTGTTTTGCTTGAGCTTCATAGTAGGCCCATGAAATTGCCGCGGCTCCTTGGCGAAAAGGCGTACCTTCACGCAAAGCCTGCAATTGCAGTTCAAGGGATTCGTCGCCTAATTCCGGCCAAGGGAAAAGATCAGCGAATCCCGCTTGGGCAAACTCAGCAAACTGGACCTTTAATAAACAGCCTCTACGAGGCTGTATCGATGTAAGACGATTGGGAGCACTCTTCGGCGTCAGCTCATAATGGTGAAAACTGAGCTGAGTTATTTCCATGCCAGCGCCACCGAGAGCAAGATGCCAAAGATCAAAAGGTGCATGGAGGCTTTTCCGAGAAACGCATTCAGCGCTTTTGATGGAGGTGTGGCCTGCAGGCCGCCCCAAATTTTGAAGGCAAAGAGAAGTCCTGGCAGCGGGAGTAACGTCGCGAGTGGTGCTGTCTGCCACCAAAGAATGCCCATCACGTAGGGCGAGAAGAGGGCCGCACCAATCACAGCGCGGATGAAATTCTCACCGAAGCGCGCTGCGAGAGTTTTTTTGCCACTTTTTTTATCGCCATGAATGTCGCGAAGATTATTGATCGCGATCATGGTGACACTCAAGAGCCCAATCTGAGTTCCCGCGATGCCTGCGCCATCTACTGGCCATGTGCCAGTGAGAGCGAACGAGAGTCCACCGACAGCGACCCAGCCGAAAAAAATCAAAACAAAAACTTCACCAAGTCCAAGATAAGCCAGTGGGAAAGGTCCAGCAGTGTACGCAACAGCCGCGATGATCGAAGCCACGCCGAGAATGATCAAAGGCCAACCACCGGCCATCATCAAGGGAAAGCCACTGATGAGCGCGCCGAGAATGGCTATGACAGCTCCGGTCCAAACGGCTTGTGGAGTCAGCCAGCCTTGCGCGGTTGCGCGCATGGGACCCAGGCGATCCGGCGTATCGGTGCCTTTTTTAAAATCAGAAACGTCATTCACAAGGTTGGTGGCGATTTGCAAACACAGTGTGCAAAGCAAAGCACAGATAACGAGTGTCCACGACACAAACCCGTTGTGACGAAACGCCAGAGTCGTGCCGACAATGATCGGAGCGAGTGTGGCCGTGAGAGTACGAGGACGTGTGGCGAGCAACCAGGCCTGAGTTTGTGAGATCATAAAATTTCCTGTGATTGACGGATAAATGGCGCGAGCACTTTGGCCAAATCTTCGGGCGCCTCGAGAGGGAGTCGATGGCCAGAGTTGTTGAGTGCATGAGTTTTGACTGTGCTCGGAAATTCTTTGAGAAGAGCCACGAATTTTTCATCTTGTGCACCGGCGACAACTAAGACGGGTGGCAAGACGGAATCGCCCAACAAGGGAGCGAGATAAACCTGCTGGCCTGTGCCCATGGTCTCCAAAAGAGTCGCCCAACGAGAATCAAAAACGGGACGTTCAGGAATGGGCGCATCTTTCAAAGAGCCGCGCTGATTCCATCTCTCCCAGAAGAGTTCAACATTTTCACGCAAGAGTTTAGCCCACACGGCGTCTTCTCTTATGCGTGCTTCTCGTTCTGTCTGTTGCTGGAAACCCGGATGCGCTGAGAGCGCCACCACGGCTGAGTAGGCACCTGGAGCATTGATTACACTTTGGAGCGCCAAGCGACCGCCCATGGAATACCCAACGATCACTGGGCGTGTACCTTCGGCGTAGGCCCTTTGAGCGAGAAAGCGCGCGGCTTCTTCAAGCGTGCGAGCGCCTTCGGTTTCTTTGTACCAATTAAAAACTTCTGGCATGACACCCGACTGATGAGCGAGTGCGAGGGGGAATTCACCCCAGTGGTTGTCATCGCCCAAGAATCCACTCAACAGCCAGATGGGATTCTTCACAGCTTCTCCCACTGATCGCGGAAGGCGGTGGTTTGTTCAGCATCAGGAGTGAGTTCAATCAGGGCATGTTGAGCGTTTGTTTTGAGATCCTGCGAATAAGTCAGTCCCCAAAATTCGGCGAGGGCCTTGAATTGGTTTTGATGTTCATTCAAGAACAACGCCGTCGGGAACATGCGACTGAAAATTTGTCCGCCGCTATTATTGATGACTACCAGACGTGTACGAGTTGTTAAACTCATGTAGCGAAGCGCCCAGGGGCCTTGCATGTCATAAATAGCAGTGAGATCACCGATGAGCGCCCAGTTCTCAACATCTTCTCTCGCGTGTCCGTAGAAGGAAGAAATCTGTCCGTCGATGCCATTGAGCCCACGGTTTTCTTGGATCTCAAATTTTTTACTCAAGAGCGCTTGTTCATTCCAATCGCGGATGGGGCGACTGTTGCCGAGATACATGACAGCACCCGGAGCAGCGTGAATGGAAAGTTGTCGCACCAGCGCAGGTTCAGATTTTGGAAACTGGGTGAAGAGCGCATCACGCTTTTCTGAGACTAACTTATCATCGAGATGAAACTGCGTGCGCACTTCAGCGCGCGCGCCCGTCTTCTGCCAACGTTCAAGCCAGGGAGTGAGCTCGCCACTGGTAAAGGTACGCCCAGGCAAACCGCTCCATTGCGTGCGACCGAATGTTACAACGGCGCCATCCCATTTTTCGAGATCACGCCACAGACGCCATGACGGAACGCCACCTAAACGAATGACACCATCGAACTCATTATTTCTGAGCCAACGTCTGACCACTCGATCAGCGGCATGGGTGATGGTCGGAATTTTTGTTTCACGCAAACCCGAACTTGCTTCTGCGAGAACGGGCGCTTGATACCAACGACAGAAATTCTCGACGGCTTCGCGTTCATCACCAGCAAGTGAGCCCAGCAACACGAGGGGTTTCTTGAAATTTGGAAAGACTGTGGTGATTTCTGGCCAGTGAGTTTCAGTCTTTTTGGCCAGTGGTGGAAGTGGTGCTTCAACTGGCTTCTTCTCCCACAGCGGTTCATCGTGACAAAGATTGATATGAACCGGAGTGCGTTTGTTCCAACGATCAGTCCAGGCAGGAAACACTTCACCCTCTTGCCAGTCGACCAGTGTGGGCGCGTAGTTTTGAAAGAGATTCACTTGCTGCATGCTTTGCGGAGAGCCCGAGCCGCGATGAGCACGGGGACGATCAGCGGTGGCGAACACCAACGGAACATCCGTTGCATGAGCTTCAATGGCAGCAGGAAATAACTCAGCCGCTGCAGTTCCAGAGGTCACACTGATCAGCACAGGAGCTTGATCGCGTTTACTGCGACCAAGAGCAAAGAAGGAAGCAGAACGTTCATCGACAAACGTCAGCACAGTCCAGCCCCACGTTTTTTGGATGAGCTCGAGTGCTTGGACCATAGGCGCATTACGGCCGCCCGGACATAGAATCGCCGTGCGGGTCCCGAGCTCATGAAGCTGCGCTAAGAAACTCAGAACACCGTCTAGTCCTGGAGTCCCCAGCCGTTCTTCACGCTTTGAATTTTTTGCTGAATCTCGTTCCATTCAACCTCATCAACGGAATCGGCAATCACGCCACATCCTGCTGGAATAAAAATATGATCCGTACGCAAGCGCATCTGTCTCAAAGCAACTAAAGCCCATACACGTCCATCGCGACGATTTCTCACCACCCACGGAGCTGCATAGTCTGCGCGGGTTTCATGCCCCGGCAAATTGTACAACCACTCTTGGCCTTCAGGTGTTCGCGGGAACACTCCGACGGCCGGTGTTGGATGCAAAATCTTTAACAGCTCAGCGGCATCAAGATCACTGTGTGCTTTAAGTTCAATCGGCGTTCGCAAGTGTTCTACACTGCCGGCCTTAAACCACTCACGTTGTCCTGCTGTCACTTCACCAAAAACCTTCAATCGTTCTTGAATATCATTTACCACAAGCTCATGTTCGCGCGCGTCCTTCTTCTCTTGGACATGATTTCTCTCTTGGCCTGGCCAGCGTGTCCCGGCGAGGGCCATGGTGTGGAGGATGCGACCACCCGCTTCGATACGGAAGAGCCACTCAGGGGTGGCCCCTAAAACGCTCTCGGTTTCTAGCTCAGCGCCATAGAGCACGAGGCTAGGAGCAAGGTTTTGGGCGCGTGAAAGGAGATTTTCCCAATCTTTATGAGCGGAAGCCCAAGAAGCCGTTTGATAGGCCCAAGGGACACCTTTTTGGACTAATCCTTTGGAGATAAGTGTCTGAAGTTGCTGAAAAGACTGGGAAAACTCACTCCGGGGAGAGGTTTTCCAGTCCAGGGGAAAGGCCAGACTTTTCCCCAACAAATCTTCACGTCGAAGGATTCGTGAGTGCCTGGCGTTAAGAAATCTTGGACTATCAATCGTATGAGGTTTAAAAGGCATGATAGCGATTTCCCATTCTGTGTCTGAAGACGACAGAGACCAGGGTCCCTCGAGGAGGAGCACTTGGTTGGGAGAGATCTCAAAAATAAATCGACCTTTCATGGAAAGGTCATCATAGGGAGGAGCCTGCATGAATGTAAAGTTCGCAGGACTCGATATCGGGGGCAAAAATTTTACCGTGATCGCGGGCCCCTGTGCGATTGAGAACGAAGACCAAATGATGCAAGCGTCTCACGCGGTGAAAGCTGCGGGGGCCGATGTGTTACGCGGAGGAATTTATAAACTGCGCACCCGCCCCGATGCCTTCCAAGGCTTGGGCCGTGATGCGTTTCCGATGGTGAAAACCGCGAAGTCCAAGACCACGCTGCCCTTCCTCACTGAGATCACTTCTGTGTCGCAGGTAGAAGCCCTCGTGGACATCGCCGACTTCATCATGGTCGGCACACGTAACATGTACAACTACGATCTCTTGAAAGAGCTCGGTCGTGTGCGCATCCCCATCGTCTTGAAGCGCGGCATGTCGGCTAAAGTCGAAGAGTGGATCAATGCGGCGGAGTACATCGCCCGCGGCGGCAATGATAAGATTATTCTTTGCGAACGCGGTATCCGTACTTTTGAGACGGCGACTCGTAATACGCTCGATCTCGCTGGCGCACTTTGGGTGAAACAACGTTCATCACTTCCGGTGATCGTCGATCCAAGTCACGGCACAGGTATTCCAGCTCTGATTCCAGGCATGGCCGCAGAGACACTCGCCGCTGGCCTTGATGGAGTTATGGTGGAGGTGCATCCGATGCCGTCAGCGGCTCTCTCTGATGGCGCGCAAGCGCTCACCACTGAGCAGTTCGCGGACATGATGGTGAAGCTCAGAGTTTTGGGTGAGGTCTGCGGACGTCCGCTCACATCTCCGGGTAGCAAGGCGTGAGCGGAAAAGCCGAACGGGTTCAGACTATTTTCTCAACCATCGCTCCGAGATACGATCTCGTGAATGATGTGATGACGTTCGGCCAGGCGCGCGCTTGGCGCAACAAACTTGTTCGCCTCTCAGGTGCACGTGCTGGCATGAGTGTGCTCGATGTCGCGACCGGCACCGGCGATCTCGCCATCGTTTTCAAAAAAGCCATCGGTTCATCGGGAAAAGTCGTCGGTGTGGATTTCTGCGCTGGGATGTTAGATTTCGCTCCGGCCAAGGCTCAAAGTAAAAATCTCGAAGTGACCTTCAAGCTTGGCGACGCCATGGCGCTGGAGTTCGCTGACAGCTCGTTTGATGTGGTCAGCATTGCCTACGGCATTCGTAACGTTACAGATGCGGCGAAAGCCATTCGTGAGATGGCGCGTGTGATTAAGCCCGGTGGCAAATTTATGGTGCTTGAGACAGGTCGATCGATCTGGCCGGTTTACGGCCAAGCGGTGGATTTCTACTGCGCGAAAGTCATGCCTGTGATGGGTGGTTTTCTGTCGGGTTCAAAAGATGCTTACAAATATTTAGATTCTTCTTCCAAAGATTTTCCCTACGGTGCGAAGTTCGTTGAGATGCTCAAAAAAGAAGGGGGCTTCGGCTCCGTGATCGCTTATCCACTTTTCGGCGGCGTCAGCTACATCTACGAGTGCACGAAGCCCCAACAACTTTCTTAGAACTTGTACTGATGCGCTGGCGGGATCGGGAAGGTCTTGTCGATCGTCGTCAGCTCTTTCAGTTTTCCTGTCGCCATATCAAACACCCAACCGTGAATGTAAAGGTCGCGGCCCTCGTGCCAAGCCTTTTGTACGATCGCGGTGTGAGTTAAGTTTTTCGCCTGGCTGATGGTGTTGAGTTCAACGAGACGATCAGTCCGCTTGGCGCCAGCTTCAATTTTTTCCAACTCGCCCCAGTTGCTGTTGGCGACATCCTTGATGTTGCGGAGCCACTTATCAATTGAGCCAAGGGAGCTCGGTGTCAGTGATGCGGCTACGCCACCGCAACCGTAGTGACCGCAGATGATGATGTGCTTCACTTTCAGATAAACCACAGCATATTCCAAAACACTCATGAGACTCAAATCAGTGTGAATCACGAGATTGGCGATGTTACGTGCCACGAACATTTCACCTGGGTGACAGCCGGTGATTTCATTGGGTGGCACACGCGAATCAGAACAGCCGATCCATAGAAACGTCGGCTGCTGGCCTTTCGCCATGTCTTCGAAGTATCCCGGGTTCACCTGGATTTTTTCTTGAACCCAGGCTTTGTTTTCGATCAGAAGTCGTTGAACGTCTTTCATGGTCTACTCCTTAAAGAGCGCAGTGAGCGCGAGAGATGATTTTTGCAATTTAACGTCGATGTTTCGGGCGGGTGCCGAGAGGACAAAGTCCTGCACTAATTCCACGATATCGTGGTCGACGTGCACAGACCGCGACCCATCGATGACGACGTGGGTGTCGTTGGGAAGATCACGCAACAGCGCACGGATCTTGGGTTTCTGTAGGAACGAAACATCTTTGTAAAAGCGAATTAACACTTGGTCGTCTTGTTTCACGATGGTGACTGACGAATGGTTGTTGGAGCGCAATACGAAGATCGCACCGACCACGAAACCAACAGCGATTCCCACGAGGAGATCCGTGAAGAGGATGGTCACCACGGTCACGACGAAGGGAACAAACTGTGCGTGGCCAAGTTTCCACTGTTGCTTAAAGAGGGTGGGCGCGGAAAGTTTCCAACCAATGAGGATGAGTACCGCGGCGAGCACAGCGAGAGGAATTCGGTTCAAAAGATCGGGCACGAGAATGACTGCAAGCAAAAGCCACAGACCGTGCAGGATTGCGGAAGTGCGCTGAAGTCCGCCGCCGGTGACGTTGGCAGAGGTACGCACGATGACCGCGGTCATAGGCAAAGCTCCGATCAAGCCAGCGAGTAGATTCCCCACGCCCTGGGCACGAAGCTCTTTGTTTTTTCGTGATGTTCTTTTGAGTGGGTCCAGTTTATCAGCAGCATCAAGTGACAGAAGTGTCTCGAGTGAGGCAACGATTGCGAGAGTGGCGGCGACTTTCCAGGTCACAGGATTGGTGATGGCGCTCCAGTCGGGCATCATGAATCCGTCGAGGAAGCTGCCGATGCCGCCGGTGAAAGGAAGCTGCACCAAATGTTCTTTCTCGATGATGAGATAGGGATAGCCCACGAAGATAAATTCGTTGATGGCGACGCCCATTAACACGGCCGCAAGTGCGCTGGGGAACAGTGCGAGTTTCGGAATTTTTTTGACAAGGACTTTGTCCCAAAAGAGCATCAAGGCAATAGATAGAATGGCAATCGTGGTAGCACCGCTGTGGAACCGCTTCAATCCGTTCATAATGTCCGTGAAGGTATTGTTCCCATCGACGGTTCCGAAACTTTCGTCGCCCATGTAGTCCGCGTCCCAGCCGAAGGCGTGGGGCATCTGTTTAAGAATGAGAATGAGGCCGATGGCGGCGAGCATGCCTTTGACGACGGAGGCCGGAAAAAAGTTTCCGAGTTCGCCGGCCTTGAAGTAGCCCATCAGGAATTGCATCACACCTGCCAACAAGACGGCGAGGGCGAAGGCGGGCATGCCGCCCAACTCGCTGATGGCTGCGGCGACGATGACAGTCAGACCGGCAGCGGGCCCGGAGACGGAGACATGCGAGCCGCCGAGGGAGCCCACGATCATGCCGCCGATGATGCCGGAGATGATGCCGGCTGAAAGAGGCGCACCGGAGGCGAGTGCGATGCCCAGGCACAATGGGAGTGCCACGAGAAACACCACAATCGACGAGCGAACATCGTTCGACTTGAGTTGCATAAATAATCCTTACGAAATGTGAAAAGGGGTGAACTGGTGCTTAGAAGACTACACCCGGTTCGGTGGGCGATTCATGTCGAGGGGAACGAATTGTGGCTGCATGGCCGGACGGCGGGGCCAGGTGATGCGTTTGTATTCTGGAGCGGGGACTTCACGAAGGAAGCCGTTGTCGTCGATGAACACCGCGGAGTCGTGGCAGGCCTTGCTTTCGCAAGGGCGCTCATCAGGGATGTGGACTTCTGTGGGCGTGGGATCGGGGTCAAAGAATGCGGACGGTGGCATAAGCACCGTGAACGTTAACAAAATGAGAATGCTGGCGAAGCCAACAATGATTCGAGTCATGAAGGCATTTTAAGGTGAGAAGCCTGAGAAATCCAGGCTATAAGGTTTTATGAAACGATGGGTTCGATTAAATCGAAGTTGAATTGGTGGACACTAAACGCAATCGTTTTGGTCCAGTTTTTGTCAAATCTTGGAAGTACTGGCGAGCATCGATGAATTGTTGGCGGAGTTCATCGTTAGATAAATTTTTCAGCCACTGCTCTTCGGTGGTGTGAAGTGCGCCGCCGAAGCGTTCCATCAAGTAAGCGTCGAGTTGCTCCTGCCACTCCTGCGCGCGCTCGGCGTAGCCCAAGACATCGAGAGGTTGAATCAGCAACGCCGGATCGAGCCAGGGCGGCGTGAGTTTCTCGGCGTGAGCGACGGCGAACCAGGCCTCGGCGACTTCGCTCCAGAGCTCGTGCTGTGACGTCGGTGGCAGGGCCTCCATGGGTGGTAAGTAGCGCAGGAACGGCGCGAGTTCGGCGAGCTGTGTTTCGAGGTGCTCGAGGAAGAAGGCGTCTTGCGTGAGGCCCATGAGGCGCGCGGCGACGGCGGCGTCTTCGTCCCAGAAATCAATGATGAGTGAGCGCGTGAGTTCGTCGTGGTCGCGCAGACGTGCCGCGAGCATCAGCAGCGGCAGGTAGAGGTCTTGGTCGGGCTTCATGTTCTTGAGCCAGCGGCGCGCCTGTGGTGCGTAGGCTTCGGCGTCGAGCAGTGTTTCGAGCAGGCGCAGAACTTTGTGCTGCAAGAACGGACTGGCGTCTTCGACCCAGTTAAAAATTTCGAGTGAGATAGCGAGAGCTTCGGTGTGACGGGCGTGGCAGACGACGCTTAAGGCATTGGCCATGCGCAGGTCCCAGTAGAGGTCGTTGTCTTCGGCGAGGGACATGCGGTGCTCGAGGAACTGCACGAGCTCGTGCGTGATTTTCGCGTCGGGAAGTGGCATGCGCTGCAGGAGATAGATCGGGAGGTCTGAGGTGAGGTCGGTGATTTCTGAGGTTTCGGTGAAAGCCTTCATGTCATTGTTATAGCGTGAGGGAAGGGGGCAAGGCCAAAAAAAACTCCTAGGCAAGAGAGGCCTTGTCTGTCTTATCGGGAGGTTCGGAGAGTGTTGTAAGAAATGTGTTTGAAAAAAAATCGTAATGGGGCAATTTGCTGAATTTGTTTGAAACTGTTGGCGTTTCCACTGGTGGAAACTGAGTGTCAGGAAAGGAGCCAGGGAGGGGTTTTGCTAGCGCTGCCGCGCTCGGCTGAAATCATCAACACATGATGGCCGTTCTTCTTTGCTTCCTTCTCCCAAATGATGGAGTCGGTGTTACCGAGGTAGCGATCGAGAAAGATCATGTCGGTTTGTTTGATGTCTTTTGGGATAACTGAGCTGGTCTGAAGATCGATGCCAGCTTTTTTGGCTTCTTGAATCCAGTGGGCGCGGATGTATTTGTCGTCTTCGATGAGAAGTGCCGTTTCAAGTTTAATGATCTCTATTTCATCGATGCTCATCGCTTGGATCCAACGCATATTCCCAGTCATGTGTGCAGGTTTTTGAAAGGGAGAAATGATGAGGCTTCTGTTGGTGGGTTGGAGCAAACTCAGATCAGCGAGGTTGTTGTTTGACTCAAATCCAAAGCGATGGATGACTTCGTTGGGAGAGACGTAGATGGCTTTTTTGATGAGCGGTAAAGAGATCTGGGTCAAGGTTCCAGATGAGTCAGGGACGAAGCGCAGCTCTCCGCCCATCTTCGCGAGTGCATCCTGCGAACTCTTTATTCCTAAACCACTGCCTTGTGCTTTGGTTGTCGCAGTGAAATCAGTCGGTATGCCAGGTCCGTTGTCTTGTATGCAAATCTGAACCATGTTGGGGGCACTGCGGTCGATGCGGATTCTAAGTGGGACACCCTTTGGCTGCACTTCAAAACTATTTTTTAGCAGATTCGTGAGCGCGCGGACGGCGTGAAGAGGCGAGACGTTCACGGCGAGATGTTGCGGTCCCTCGATGATGGGCAGAAGGCTGTCATCAAAGCTGATGCGAGCGTTGGTGATGGCTTGCGATAACAATTCGTTAATGGAAGTCGGCACAAGTGAGATCGGTGCCTTCTCTGGCAAGAGATCGAGAGCAATTCCTTCGATCTGCAGCAATGCCTGCTGGGCGCGTGGTGATTGCGGAGAGGTGCTTTGTTCGCTCATGACCACTTGCAGGGGCGCCAGGATGTCATGCGCCACCTTAAGCGCGTTCTGGAACTTCTGCTCGGCAAAGGCAAGGCGCTCTTTTTGTAGTTCGTGGGACTTCACTTTGGTCAGCATCGAGCTGATCTTTTCTCCCAGGGGGCCAAGTTCGTTGGTAGAGGGAACACCGCCGGCCGCAATGAGACCAATCTCGCGATTGAGAGGTTGGTAGATAAAATTTTTCCAACATAGGCTGATAAGAATGCCAACAAAAGCGAAAACACAGAGGACGGCAAGCGCCCAAACAACGAGATGCTTGGGTTGCAGTGCTTGTTGGTTGAGATTGAGAACGATGGTGCCGATCGGAGAGAGCACGTCGTTGTACTGGATATGAAGCAATTTTGCTGAGGGAGTAGGGCAGCGATCTTGAGGAAATGCAGGATTGAAGGTCGTTGTGAGAATTTGGCAGTCTTTACTATAGAGAGCAGCGCTTTCAACCAGCTCGCCGTGGGGAAGAATCCTTTGGAGAGTGAGGTAGTCTTGTTGCTTTCTCTCTTGCGTATGAGACGCCATTGCACTGAGTGATTGTTGTGTGAGAACGTTAAGAATTTCGTTTCGGTGAGAGTGCTGTTCGTACCAGGTAACGATGCCCAGAATGAAAATGCAAAGCACCGCCAGAATAGTCGTTGAGACTACGATGAAGCGACCTTGAATACTTGAGTGTGATTTAAGCGACAACATTGTAGTCGGCTTGAATGTTGAGCTGATCGAGGTCGATCGCGAGTGGGTTGATTGGTCCGTCTGATAGTTTTCCAAAGAAGAGTGGCTGCATTTTTGGAGAAAAAGCTCTCGTGAGTTTGAGGTTTAAGATTTTGAACGCCTCGACCGGAGCGATGTCTGCAAACCATACATCATCTGATTTAATTCCAGATTGATCTGGTGGAGTTGAGAGGCTCATTGAATCCAGGACAAATATCTTATGTGGTTCAGATAGATGGTAAGCCTGAATCTCAGAGGGTCTGTTCGCGACGGCTGTCTTTATAAGATGATTTATATTGGCAGAGTTATGGCTCCAGGGAATCAGGGCGGATATTTCACGCTTTGCAGCCTCTACCGCTGCACTTGCATTCTTCGAAGCTGCTGTTCCATAGATAAATTTATTGCTTCCGGTATCATGTCGAATGAGTGCTACATGAGTATGGAGCGGGCCATTCCATAAGAAAACATTATTAGAGATTGCTCTTGCTCTAATGCCTTGGAGCATTGCTCTTGTGATGACGTGTCGTTCAATGATTTCGTTCAGTGAGTTGGTTTGTGCCTCGGTCTTGCTAAAATGAGCTGCCATTCCAGATGATGTCTGCATGAATGATGACAAGATAGGCGATTCACTAAGAAGTTGATCGTGGTTTTTCGTCTTACCGGTACCCATGTTCTGCCATGTTTGGGGTGGAAGCCGTAGATGAATTCTTTCGGTGAGCTCTACCAAAGATTTGGCTAACGCCACCGATTCATTTTTGTCTGAGCCCCAAGCATTGAGACGTCTCCCTTGGTAGTTGGCGGAGACATGAATCGTTTTCATGTTTTCGTTCAGCCAGCAGTCGGAGATTTGCAAATCGCTGCAAGACGCCTTAAGGGCGCCCAGCAATTCGCCAGAATTAAGGAGAAGCCGCAATTTATTTAACACGAATCTTCCAGAAGGTTAGGGATTCGGCGGAATTCATTTCTGAAATGTTTATGCGATCGGAATTGTAAAACTTTGGCGATGATGCATATAAAAGTGGGATGACTTCAGATTCAAGTGTCATTTCAGTAACAATTTTCTCAATTACTTCAGGAGCTGTTCCCGCAGCCTTCTGATATTCATCAATCAGTTTAATTATTTTGCCATTTGGGTTGTTCCCGAATCGAATATTTGACCGGTA
>JAKFUR010000093.1 GCA_021732585.1 Bacteriovoracaceae bacterium | reverse complement strand
CGCTTGCGCATCGTCACAAGGTCAAACCATGATCCCTGAAGGCTTCGTTTATCTTTCACAGCACTGCCCCTCCATCGTCATCGGTGCGAACTACGCCACCACAGATAACTTCACTGGCGAAGTCGTCGCTGGCTACCGTCGCGTGGAATCTGTGTTTAGCGAGAAAGGTGCCGATGCTCTTTGCCGTGTGCAAGCGGAGGCCCTAAAGCTCAATCTTAATCTCAAAATTTTTGATGCTTATCGTCCCGTGAAAGCGGTGAACTTTTTCCAAGACTGGGGCAAGCGCCCAGGTGACGTGCCGGAAATGAAAGAGCGCTACTATCCGAACTACACCAAAGCTCAACTTTTCGAATTGTGTTATATCGCCTTACGCTCAAGTCACTCGCGCGGAAGTGCCGTAGATCTCACGTTGGTGGATGCTCAAGGAAAAGAACTTGATATGGGAACAGTGTTTGATTTTTTTCACGAACGCTCACACACAGAATCGATGAGCATCACGGCAGCGCAGATGAAGAACCGCCGCTTGTTGCTTGAGTTGATGACGAAGCAAGGTTTTAAAAACTACAACAAAGAGTGGTGGCACTTCTCGTTGATTGAAGAAGCCTTCCCGGGTCGCTCATTTGATTTCGATATCGAGTGACTAACGTTCTGGAAAAAAACTTCCCAGCTCATTATACGAAATCATCATGCGCAACTCTTCGAGATCAATTTTCTTCATGTTGTTGCGCCAGTAAAGCACCATCAATACCGGTGAAGCCATCATGAGCAAAACACGAGCGAATAAATGAGTCATACACACCTCCTGTGTCTTAATGCTCACCCAGAAGTGTCTAAAAAAGTAATCAGGTCTTGGTCAGGGGTTGGTCAAGGTGCGGTTAAGCTGCTTCTCGTCTTGCTGATCACTGGTTGCAGTCATGTTTTCTACCAGCCGATTAAGGGAGCGCTGGTGAACTCTGAGCGCTTTGGTGCGACACCTGAAGAGGTTTGGCTCACATCAAAGGATGGTACCAAGATTTTGGCCTGGGCTTTTCGTGCGGAGAAACCCAAGGGCACTATTCTTCACTTTCATGGCAATGCTGAAAACATGTCCACGCACTTTTTGAATCTGTGGTGGATTGTGAAAGAGGGCTATGACCTGTTGGTGTTTGATTACCGCGGATATGGATTTTCAGAAGGCGAACCCACGCAAGCGGGAGTGAATCTCGATGCACTCGCCGCCATGGAGTGGGGCCATCAAGACCACCTCAAACGCCAAAGCAAAACATTTGTGATCTACGGACAAAGTCTCGGCGGGCAGATCGCCGCTCGTGCGATTGTGGATTTTCCAAACCAAAAAAATGTTTCGCTGTTGGTGCAGGATTCAACTTTTCCCAGTTACCAGGGCATCGCTGCGAAAAAATTGGGTTCTCGTTGGTTTCTCTGGCCGCTCTATCCATTAGCGTTCGTGGCAGTATCTGACGAATACGCTTCGGAGGATGTTTTGGCAAAAATCAAAGTGCCGGTCCTAGGAATTCATTCACCAAAAGATAACGTTGTTGAGTATGAATTAGGACGCAAAGGCTTCGAGATGATCACTGCTAAGAAAACTTGGTGGAAAGTGAAAGGCGGCGGCCACACTGATGTTTTTCATCTTCCAAAGTCCACTTACCGTCAGCAATTCTTAGACCTTCTTAGTCGGTTATAAGGGGCAAAAAGCTCCCGCTGACAGTTTTAGTTTGGTCATGTGTTCACATGGTCCTATAATTTTATTGAGATACGTATATAACCAAGGATGGTTAATGGTCAGTTCGGTTAAGAAATCCGTGGGCGATGCGGTAGATTCCAAGAAGGTCTATTCAGCATTTGCCAAAATTAATGGGGATCATCCCTTTAAGACGCAAGTGAGTGAAGGCCGAGTTGAATATCGCGCACGAACGAAGAAGGGTGGGCGAGTGGTTTTTTTCCACTTCGATCTCGCCAAAGAAATGGGCCTCCTTCCGAAAGATCATCCGAACACTCTCAATCCAGAACTCGAAGCACAAATCCTAGAAACATTCAGCATCCAGATCATCAACGAATGGGACATTGAGAACAACATCAAGTTCCCCGAGAATGAAATTCGTCCCAACACGTACATGGCGACTCGTTACTTGCAGTTGCAGCATCCCGATAAATCAGGACGCACTTCAGGTGATGGCCGCACCGTTTGGAACGGCACTATTCGTAACCAAGGTGTCACTTGGGATCTTTCAAGCTGCGGTACCGGTGGAACAAAACTTTCTCCTGCTGTGAATATTCAGAAAAAATATTTTCAATCAGGCGATCCTTCAGTTTCTTACGGCTGCGGCTGCTCTGAGACGGGAGAAGGCCTTGAAACACTGTTCTTCTCGGAAGTTTTCGACAAGAATCGCATTAAGACAGAACGTTTGCTGATGACGATTGAGTACGACAAAGGTCTCGCGATCAATGTGCGTGCCTATCCGAATCTTATGCGTCCATCGCATTTCTTTGGTCACTTGAAACAGGGTAATTACAAAACTCTGCGCCATGTTGCCGATTATCACATCGAGCGCCAAGCTTTGAATGGTGCATGGTTGGATGTTCGCAATAAAGGCCCGTCAGAAAAATATCAGTACATGCTCAGTCAGGTCGCGCGCACGTTTGCAGAAACAGCAGCACGCCTGGAAGATGAATACATTTTCTGTTGGCTCGACTGGGATGGGGACAATATCCTCATGGACGGCGGGATCATTGATTACGGTTCAATTCGTCAATTTGGCTTGTTTCACAGCGAGTATCGTTACGATGACGTACAACGTTTCTCGACCACGATTCTCGAACAGAAACAAAAAGCTAAGTACATCGTGCAATGTTTTGCGCAGATCACCGACTTCTTGATTAAGAAGAAGAAGCGTCCACTCGCTGATTTTAAAAACCATTCTTCATTGAAAATGTTTGAAGATGTATTTGAAGAAGCGAAGTACAAAAACTTGCTTTATAAGACAGGATTGCGTGAGAAGTTCTCCGGCGAACTGTTGAAAACGCATTTGAACGAAGTGCGCGTATTCCGTCGTGCTTTTACTTGGTTTGAGCGTGCGAAAGCTCAGCGCGGTACGTACAAAGTCGCCGATGGGATTACCCGTGATGCGATTTTCTGCATGCGCGATATTCTGCGTGAACTCCCGCAGTTGTATCTGACGCGTGGAGAGTTGCTGAAGCCTGACGAGTTTATCGAAATCATCCGCTCAAGCTACGCCAAGAAGCCTGACCTGCGCCTGACGGCCATGATGCTTAAGCAGATCCAGCGTTTCCAAGTGTCTTACCTTAACTTAGTGGACCTGGCAGCGCGCGCGCAAAAGAAAGAGCGCCACCAGATCCTGCTCGATATCACCATGCGCTCATCCGTCATTAATAAGTACGACCGTGTCACCGGGGACTCGATCACCTACGTGGTGCAGAAAGTGGCCCGCTGCCGTCCTAGACTCAAGCCTGAGGAGCTCTTTCAGCTCATGGGCGAGTTTGCGCACTACCAGACCCTGGACCCCGATACTCGCACCCAAGTGGTGGACGAGGCCGCCGGCGTTGGTTATCCTGCCCGTCAGAAGAACATCCTTCGAGGGATGGCAGGAATTGTGCGGGAGTGCCGCGAAGGTCTATAAGTGAAACTCGTTCTGTACTCAGGTGGGGATGCCCGCGCCAATCGTGAGATTGATAATGAATTATTCCGCATGGTGGGAGTTTCTAATCCATTGATGGCCTACATCCCGGCGTCGTCTTATCTTTCTGAGTTTGAATTCCAACATTTCGTCGATCAGTACAAGCGGTTTCGCGTGAAACGTTTTCTGCATTTTCCGGTAGATGTGCCCTTCGACAAGATTCTCTTCAAAGAAGTTCTTAAGGCCGACATCATTCACTTGGGCGGCGGCAATACCTTTCACTTTCTTCTATGGCTGCGTAAAACCAAGATGCTCGAGGCCCTGAAGGACTATGTCTTTCGCGGCGGCATTCTCACGGGCCTTTCGGCCGGCGCGATCATGATGACGCCCGATATTTCCACCGCCGGCATGCCGAGCTTTGATCGTGATGAAAACCACGACAACATCAAAAATCTGGATGCCATGGCCTTGCTCGAATTTGATTTCTTTCCGCACTATCGCAACTCACCTCGCTACGATGCCGAGTTCCGTCGCTTTACCCGCAAAACCAAACGCTCACTCTATGTGAGTCCGGATGGCGCGGGGATTATTATTGATGGCGAGAAGCGGACATTCGTCGGGCCGACGTGGCTGTTTCACGAAGGGAAGAAGATTGCGATTAACTAGTCTTTGCTAGATTTCATGGCGATAAGCCGCTCAATTTCAGTTTTATCTATCAACTCTTTTTCTACAAACCGATGAAGCACACTGCTGATAAGTGTTTGATAGGGAATCCCGAGACGAGCGGCTTCAATTTTTATTTTTTCTAAGTCTCGATAATCGATCCGTAGACTCACTGGAATTTTTCCCGCATCAGGAATAACCAGTGGTTTACCTGGGCGTTTTTTCATCTTGGTAAAGTCATATTCTTTCTTCATGCGCTTTCCTTTCTTTCAACGTCGCAAGCCGGGCACTAATAATTCTGAAGATGTTTCCGTCTAACCTTTCAGCATAAACGACGATAAGAAGTATGTGATCAAAGTCAAAACCGCGTCTTATGTAACGGGGTTCATCTATCGCTGAGAGGTCATTAAATTCGACAGCTAAGGCATCGCTCCAAACTGATATGGCCTGATTAAAACTCACCCCATGCTTTCTAAAATTTGCTTCAGCTTTGACTAAATCCCACTGAAAGTGAATTTCTCACCGTTAGCTATTGTATATACAATGTCATTATTTTTCAAGGTATCCTCCTTAGGGAGGGCTAACTTGTCATAATTTCATTACTAGACCTCAGTTAAACAGGACCAAACAACAGAATTTCCAACCCTGAAACTCACGGCTAATATCCCCCCATGCACCCCATTCAATTTCTCGCATTTCTCTGTTTCACCGCCATCGCCTTCTACGGAGTTGTGCAGCCGTTTCCGGCGATGATTTTTTCTGTGGCGTTTGTCTTCGTTGCCATTCCCATCATCGACGCTATCTTAGGCACTGATAAAACTAACCCAACGGCCGAACAGGAGAAGAGTTGGAAGCACAGTAAAATCTGGGGGCCAGCGCTGTATCTTTACGCCATTACGCACTTTGCGATTTTGATCGTCGGAGGCATGGTGGCCCTCGAGTCGAACTGGCCTCACGTGCTGGGCATCGCTTTCGTCGTAGGACTGTACACGGGTGGAATCGGCATCACGGTCGGACACGAACTTTGCCATAAGAAAGAATTTCTTCCGCGCACCACCGCCGAGCTCTTGCTCGCCAGTGTGTGGTATCAGCATTTCGCCGTTGAGCACGTGCGGGGTCATCACCTGCACGTCTCCACACCTGAAGATCCGGCCAGCGCTCGGCACGGAGAAGACGTGTACAGTTTTCTCGTGCGCTCTATCGTCAGGAGTTTCGTGCATGCGCTGAAGATTGATGCAGGAAAAGTGTGGATGGGTGTCGCCATGGCCATGGCCTTTACCGCGCTCTCGTCGTTTTTTGGAGCGAAGGTGCTGGGTTTCTTTTTGTTCCAAGCGGTGGTGGCGTTCGTGCTGCTCGAGCTGGTGAACTACATCGAGCACTACGGGCTCTCGCGCAGGCCCTTAGGAAATGGCCGCTACGAAAAAGTCACGCCCATCCATTCCTGGAACTCGGCCCATAAATTTTCCAATCTGCTGCTCTTTAATCTGCAACGCCATAGCGACCATCACGCCATGGCCAATTTGCCCTATACTCTTTTGAAGCACCATGAGTCTGCTCCGCAATTGCCTTCAGGCTACCCGGGCATGATCTTACTCGCGCTGATTCCACCGCTGTGGTTTAAGCTGATGGATCCGAAAGTGGAGCTATGGAAACGTCAGACTTCGACTTCCACGTAGATCGGTAAATGATCCGACAGCTCATCCCAAGGGCCCTCCCGCAGGACCATGCCTTGAATCGGAGTCGTTCGACGATAGTACGCACGATCCAAAGGGAGTTTCGGGTAGAAGCTGGGAAAGGTCCGAGCGTGCTTTTGATACAGCTCTAGGAAAAGTTCCTTGAGGCCAAGGTTCGAACGTAGGTAAGGATCGAGCTCACACAGCCAGTCATTAAAGTCGCCCACCAACACGAGACCTTGCTCACTGAGTTTCTCGTTGATGTACTTCACCATGAGGTCGGCCTGCTTCATGCGGGCCTTGTGAAAAAGATTCATGTGCGTTGTGAGCATGTGGAACGAGCGATTCTCGTCTGGCAGAAAGATCTCGGCATGGAGCATGCCGCGCATTTCGGATTTATCCAGAGAGAGATCGAGGTTGTGCCATTCTTTGATCGGGTATTTGCTCAGAATGGCATTACCGTGGTGGCCGTGTGAGTACACCGCGTTTTTTCCATAGGCGTAGTGCGGCCACACGGTGTCCGCGAGGTACTCGAACTGACTTTCGAGGGGGTAGTCTTTTACTTTGCCCTTAAGCTTTGCGTGCTCACCTTGTACTTCTTGCAAACACACAATGTCGGGGGCGAGGAGACGAATCTGTTCCTTAATACGTGCGAGGACAAAGCGGCGATTGAATGTGTCGAAGCCTTTGTGAATATTGTAACTCAGGATTTTTAGACGCATGTTAATTCCAATATCTGAAAAGAAAGACAAATCGTGAGTAGAGCTTCAGCCACCAACGACGAGCATTCAGTTTTTTCATGGTCACTTCTTGCGAGGCGCCCTGTTGATCTTCAAAGTTTCTATCCAAACGCTTTTTATTATCGGGATGCTGAATCCGGAAGTCGACTTCCAGGTCATGCATGAAGCTGCGGTAGTTCAAATTCGTCGAACCAACCGTCACCCACTCATCAATAAAATAGTTTTTCGCGTGTATGACTGTTGGATCGAATTCATAAATCTTAACCCCGGCCTTGAGTAGTTCGTAGTGGTAGTAGGTTTGTAAAAGACTGTAGTAGAACACGTCGTTTTTAGTGGAAAGTAAGATGCGGACATCCACACCGCGCTTAGCAGCGGCTTTGAGCAGGCGAATAATGCGACGTTTAGGTTGGAAATAACCGGGGCTTAACCAAACTCGATTACGCGATTTTTTTATTCGTTGAAGAAAATCTTTGTATAAGTTTCGACGCAAGCGGAAGTCTTGATTGAGACGCACGTCGGGGTGATTGAAGCGCACAAATCGCTTCTTGGGCATTTTTTTTCTGTAGCGAAAGAAGGCGGTGAGGCCCCAGTTCCTCATCAAGGCGAGCACCATGAGGGGAGCCACCCAACCGCTCAGTCGTAGACCGATGTCGTGCCAGGCTTCGTCTTGTTTAAATTCTTTTGAGTGAGACGTCGTGATATTAAAGCTGCCGGTGTAAACCGTCCGTTCGTCGATCGTGATGACTTTGCGATGATTGCGACGGTTGATACCAATTAAACGCTTGAAAAACACGCTGACCATGCGGAAATAGTCCACGAAATGTTCGTTAGAAAAACTCCAAGGATGTGGGTTGTAGACTTTGACCTTGATGTTCGAGTTGTAGTCCCGGGTCTGCAGTTTTTGCACAAAACGATGAGAGCCTACACCGTCGAGCATTAGCAAAACCCGCACTCCGCGTTTAGCGGCTTGCTCGAGCGTCTGAAAAAAACGCTCACCCATGGGATCATCTTCAAAAATGTACATCTCAACAGTCACCAGTGAGTGGGCCTTGTCGATGTCGCGCAGGATATCCGCATAAAACTCGTCTCCGCTGAAGTACAGAGACTCGCTGGTCCACAACGGAGGGAGTCCAGGGCGACGGAATATGTGGGCGGGGAGCTCACTCATAGCTCCCAAGTTTACCATTTCATGTCGTCTTTGGGGTGTTCTGAGCAGTTTAGTCAGACACTGAGAATTTCTTGGGCCCAGGACAGCGAAACCCGATAAGACTCAAAAGGATCTTATGCCCATCACGAAAGAAGGTTTCTTCAGCCTGGTGAAGAATGCTGTCGCCAACGAGGTGAGTGATATTCATTTGCGTCAAGACGAGAAGCCTACTTTTCGTCTGCGTGGTGATCTGGTCGCGATCAAGATGGATCCTTTGACTGAAGAAGACATGCGCATCATCTGCCATGTGCTCATTAAAGACGAAGACATCTTGCTGCTCTTAAATAAAAACAAGCTGAAAGAGTATGACGGTTCGTTCGCAGTCCCCAATGTATGCCGCGTGCGTATTAATTTTATGCGCTACCAAAGTAAGATGGGTCTCATCTTGCGGATCATTTCGGATAAAATTCCAACCACGGAAGAACTGAAGTTGCCGGCCGCGATTAACAAAATTGCCTCCGCTGGCCAAGGCTTAGTACTTGTAACCGGAGCCACTGGTTCGGGTAAAAGCTCGACTCTTGCGGCAATGATCAATTACATCAATCGTACACAACCGGTGCACATTCTCACACTCGAAGACCCGGTCGAGTATGTACATTCACCCCTGAAAGCGCGGATCACCCAACGTGAGATCGGGAATGATACTGTCGATTTCGGCTCGGCTTTGCGCGCGGCTTTGCGACAAGACCCCGACATCATCTTGATCGGTGAGATGCGTGATGCGGAAACCATCGGCATTGCCATTAAAGCGGCTGAAACGGGTCACTTGGTCTTTGGTACTGTCCATACCACCGATGCACTTTCCACTATTGGGCGCTTGATCTCCATGTTCCCGCCGGAAGAGCAGCACGCCGTCCGTCAGCGTATTGCTGACAACTTGTTCGCCACCATCAGTCAGCGATTGGTAAAGAAGATCGATGGCAAGGGTCGAATCGCGGTACAAGAAATCATGATCAACAACCCCGGTATCCGGGATGCTATCCAGATCGCCGAGAATACCTCCGAGATTTACACCTACATTAAGAAGCGCTCGGGCGGCATGCAGACCTTCGATCAGCATTTAACTGATCTCTTCAAGGCCGGTGCCGTGAGTATGGAAGAAGCTAAGACGAATGCGTCTAAGCCGGATGATTTCGAGAGAAATCTTAACTTCGCCGACGATGACTGATCTTTTTTGTCGGGTGGACCTATTGCTTCACGGGGCCACCTCACTTCGCTAAGATAAAGCAAACCACGAGGATTGCTTATGCGATACGCCCCAGAAAAGGCTCAGCCTTATCTGTTTCACCAAATTAAACAGCTCTTTAAAAGCATGATGTTATTGGCCTTCATCTTGATGATGGGGCGAATTTTTTTCATCGCACAATTTACTGAACTCGTCGTTCTGAAAAAAAATCTCGGGCTTACATTTCAGGCGCTCTTTCTCGGTTTTCGCTACGACCTCATTCCTATCGCCTACATTGTTTCGATTCCTTTTTTGCTCACTTGCGTGGGATTCATTATTCCACGTGAAGGATTTCTGCGTTTCATCGCGCACTTTCATCGCGTGTGGATTTTTATATTCTTGTTCTTGCTCGTGACTATCATGATCAGCGATTTGAGTTTCTACTCTTTCTTTCAAGAACACATCAACGTTCTCTTCTTTGGACTCTGGGAAGATGACACCCGAGCGGTGTTGACCTCGATCCACAAAAACTACAATCTTGCACTTTGGTTGCCACTCATTTTTCTTACTCTCGGTGGCATCTGGTGGCTGTTGGGTCGCTGGTTTAAACGCGAACGTATTGATTTATTTTATGCGCAGCCCATGGCCCGTGAAGAGTTAGGTCTCGTCATCACGGCCGGCATCGTGGTGTTGGCTTTTTTGGGGCGCGGAAATTTTACTCGTCTTCCTCTGTCTATTGAAGATGCTCATATCAGCGACATCGAAGCCATCAACGAACTCAGTGTGAACGGCCCGATTGCACTTAACCGCGCGATCAAAATCAGAAAACAGTTCGGCAAAGAAGATGTTCGTTACTTGTCTCGCCAGAACTACCAGCAAATCTCGACAGCCGTCTCCGATCTCATGACGTACAGAAATGCGGCTGTACCAACCAATGGCTGGAGTGGACTTGAGGATCTTCGTAAGAAGACCTCTTTGAATGCCGAACTTGCTACGAAGCCGCCGCACGTGGTGGTATTTATCATGGAGAGTTTCGCGTCCATGTGGTGGCCCTGGGAAAAAGAACTACCGTTTCTCGATAGCTTCCGCTCGCACACAACAGAAGATTATTTATTTTTGAATTTTCTCTCCAGCGAAAATGGCACTATCGGTAGTGTCGTCGCTCTAGCGTCTGGCCTCCCACTGCGCCCCGGAGCACGCTTTCTTTCGGAAGGTCAGTACATGCGTACACCGGTCGCCAGTGCGGCCCACTTGCCTTACAAGAAAGCGGGCTACACCACGAGATTTCTCTACGGCGGTAAGCTCGGTTGGCGCCAACTTGGCAGCTATCTACAAGGACAGGGATGGGATGTTCTTGAAGGTGCCGACCAGCTCATCGACAAGATGGATCTAAATCAAATTAAAGAAAGCGAACGCGGAAATGAGTGGGGCATCTTCGATGAGTACCTCTTTCGCTACGTAGAAGAGGAATTAGCGAAGGCGACGACGCCGCAGTTTTTCTTCGTACTTACTACATCGAACCATCCTCCCTATGAAACACCAGCAAGTTTCAAGCCGGAAGGACTTAAAAAGCTGACGCCCGAGCTGAGAGCAATGTTCAACAAGTCGCCGGAAGAAACGCTTCAGCGCTTCAGAACACTTCAGTATGCCAATCGCCAGCTTGGTAATTTGCTAACCAAAGTTAAAACCGGCCCATTGAAAGACAATGTCGTTGTCGCAGCGACGGGCGATCATGCTTTTTGGATTGGTAAAGACGAAGGGAAGCCCAGCTTTGGCCGTAAGTACGGCGTGCCGTTTTATCTCTACCTCCCAGCGGCGCTAAAGCCTGCCACTTGGGACCCAGAGAACTGGGGCTCACACATCGACATCATGCCCACGCTCTACGAACGCACGCTCTCTGAGGCGAGTTACTGGGGTTTCGGACAAGATATGTTCACGGGCCAGGGTGCTGCTCTTAATTCCAATGACGTTGTCATGAATAAGAGCGGTGCGTGGATCAGTGGGGTGTCGTACTGCTGGCAAGAAAACGTTGTGAAGACTCTTACGCCTTGTCCGGAAAACACGGAAAGACTCTTGCTACGCAACTTTGGTCGCGCTCAAATTGGGCTCACCGATGAGTTCTTGCGCTCGCTGGCCTCAGGTATGATAGGCCCGTTGCCGTAGGAAATGGTCTGCGATCACAGCGCAGGCCATGGCTTCAACCACCGGAAGCACACGCGGAAGTAAGCACGGATCATGACGGCCAGTCTTGGCCTTCTCACCTAAAGTCGACGGTGCTTTAAAAGCGACACGCAAACGCAGTGGTTCGCCGTTTGTGATTCCACCTTCCATGCCACCAAAGTGTTGCGGATTTTTTGAAAGCTCGCTGCCTGACATTTTAGTCGCCGCAAATCCTGCACCAATTTCAACACCTAAACATCCTGGCAAAGACACCATCGCCTTCGCGAGGTCGGCTTTGAGTTTATCAAACGCAGGTTCACCCAGTCCGGCCGGCACACCTTCTACTATCAGACCGACCACACCACCGGAGGACTCGCCATTGGCCTTACATTCCAAGAGAAACGCTTCCACTTGTTTGGAGATGGTGTCGTTGGTGAAGCCTAGAATTGAGCGCTCACGAGATGAAACAAGACCATTTTCAAAGTTCCCGACACTATCCGACCAAGCAAAGGCCTTCATCTGTGGCAAAATGAGTCCGGCAAAATAACCAGCAATCACTCGGGCGAGAGTTTCACGGCCAGACGCACGGCCGCCGCCACGATGGTCGCGAATGCCGTATTTAATCTCAGTGGTTTTATCCGCGTGCCCAGGACGATAGTCTTCCGGCTTGTAGTCTTGTGAGCGTTGATCTGTATTTTTCACGATAACACAAATCGGCGTGCCAAGAGTTTTGCCTTCAAACACTCCGGAGAGAATTTCCGGCACTTCGGGTTCTTTACGAGCAGTGGTGAAAGCACTTTGCCCGGGAGCGCGACGAAGCAGTTCGCAGTGCAAAACTGTCTCATCAACCATAAGTCCTGCAGGTACTCCGTCGAGCACCACGCCCATAGCGTTGCCATGGCTCTCACCAAAAGTGGTGAAGGAGAACATTTTGCCAAAGCTATTACCACGCATGGAAGAATCTCCGAGTAACTTCGCCAATAACGTCCGTGGGAGCCATTTTGCGCCCGCTGATTTCTTCAACTGAAGTGTAAGTGCCGACACTCATCCCGCAAGGAGCGAGAAAGGCGAGTTTTTGTTTAAGGTGATCAAAGCGTTCAACGTTCAAGGCAAGACCATGCATCGTAACCATCTTGTTCACGGCGATGCCCACGCTGGCTAGTTTGCGTGTCCCCTGCCACAAACCTAACAGCTCACGGGAGTGATCAAGGTTTTCTAATCCACGTTCTTCCAAAGCTCCACGCACACTGAGTAAAAGATTATCAACGAGCGTTGATAGTCCTAAACGTTGAGGATGAAGCTTCACGATTGGATAGAGAATGAGCTGGCCCGGGTGGTGGAACGTCAAACCACCGCCGCGTTCAATTTGAAAAAACGGAACAGGTAAAGCCGGATAGACCTGGGGTTTGAAGTCTTCAAGTTCGAAGTTCTGACCTTTTTTAGGTTTCTGCAAACCACGGCCATGGGTCAGCACATCAGGATGAGAGCAGGCGATGAGCCATTTCTCGTTGGTGTCACGCACGCGCTCTACTGTTTGTTTTTGAAAATCCCAAGCGTCCTGGTAATCCCAGTTCCACAGAGTGGCGAGATGCCAGCCTTGTGTCTGTGAAATGTCCGGCTTCATGGGACGTCCGCGTACTCGAGGAAGTCAGCGGCTTTGTAAGATGAACGAACGAGGGGGCCAGAGGCGACGAATTTAAATCCAAGCTTCTGCGCCATCCGCTTCATCTCGTTGAAGTTATCTGGCGTGTAGAATTTTTTTACATCCAGGTGACGCTTAGAGGGCTGCAAGTACTGACCGAAGGTGACAATGTCACAGTCAATTTTGCGTAGATCGACGAGAGTTTCTTGAATCTCTTCCCAGGTTTCACCATGGCCCACTTGAATGGAGGTCTTGGTTTGAATCGTGGGGTAGTTCTTTTTGTAGAAATCCAAACACGCCAAAGTTTTATCGTAACCTGCGCGTGGATCACGCACTGGGTGAGTTAGACGGCGAACGGTTTCGATATTCTGTGCGATCACGAAAGGCTTGGCCTGCGCGAGTGTATGCATATGCTCAGGAAGACCAGCAAAGTCTGGGATCAGTACTTCTACTTTCGTTTCCGGATGCACTTTGCTCACTTCACGAATGACGCTCGCAAAGTGTCCTGCGCCGTGGTCAGGGAGATCATCGCGGTCTACGCTGGTGATCACGACGTACTTAAGCGACATGATGCCGACCATCTTGGCGGAGTTAGGAATCTCGTCGTGATTGATGAAACCTTTCGGATTCCCCGTCTTCACGTTACAGAATTTACACGCACGCGTGCAGGTATCGCCGAGAATCATGATGGTCGCTGTACGTGCACTCCAGCATTCAGAAATGTTCGGGCATTTGGCTTCTTCGCAAACAGTAGAAAGACCATTCTTGCGGAGGTTATCGCGGATATCTTTGAAGTCATCACCGGTAGGTAATGGAACCTTCAGCCACTCAGGCTTGCGCTGGTATGTTTCTTTGTCAAAGTACGTAACGGCCATGGCGAATTTCTAGCATTTAACTCACAGACAGTCGATGGCAACGCCCTGAGAAAGATCGACCGAAAAATGACAAATATCAGTTACTTGCGGGTGATTTAAGCCAAGTCTAGGGTAGGCGATATGCCAGTTCTGTCCATGGATTGCGATCACTAGTTCACTATGATGACCGAGGAAGCGCATCTCAAGAACCTGGCTTTGCCATGGGCCCTGTTCATTTATTTGAAAAGCGTGGGGTGGAAGTGACAAAACACAGTGGGTTTTTCCGGATGCAACACCTTGTGAATTCCAAGAACCAAAAGGCGTTTGCCAGGGCTCGCTCGGATTAGCGCGAGAAACAGTGACTAGATTTTGATGACCCATGAGTTTAGCCACGACGAGACTTTTAGGTTGCCAAAAAATTTCCGCAGGAGTGCCGGTCTGTTCCCATTTTCCAAAATGCAGAATGCCTAAGCGATCACTTAAAGAAAGGGCTTCATCACGTTGGTGCGTGACCCAAACTACCGTGATGCCACGACTTTTGACGTAGGTCTTAAGGAGTTTCAAAAGCTCTTCGCGCAAGGGACCGTCGAGATGCGCGAAAGGTTCATCCAGCAACAAGAGTTCTGGTGCATCCATCAAGGCATAAGCAAGACGCGCGCGCTGACGTTGGCCTTCGGAGACTTCATCAAGGCGCCGTTTCAGCTGCATGGGAAATTCAAAAGTGTCTGCGAGATCACGGGCCCATTGGATTTTTTGCTCGTCAGAAAGATTGCGTTTCACCGCACTCATCAACCATTCTTGTAAGGGAAGTGAACTCGCGGGCAAGGCATTCATATCCATATGCGCGAAGCGCTCAGGCGGAATGACTTTTCCACTATCTGGAGTTAGCGCACCACTAAGAATTTTAAGTAGGGTAGTTTTACCTGCGCCACTGGCACCCATGATGCCGAAAATTTCGCCATGTTTAAGATGCAAAGAGAGATCATGCAGGCCTGCAATGCCACGTTGATCAAAGCTAAGGCTTACGTGATCAAGTCGCATGGGCAGGTCTCAGGACAAGAAACATTCCAACGATAAGGAAAGCAATGCCGATGATACGGGCCGTGTCGACGGGACGAATAGTGAGGCCACCCCAACCGTAATGATCCATCGCCACCGACATAATCAACTGGCCGCAAACAAAGGCCACACTCATGGTGGTGGCCCCAATGCGTGGAACGAGCAAAATAGAAGCTATGACAAAACTCGCACCCAGCACGCCGCCGGTTAGAGTCCACCAAGGAACGGTGGTGATCTTGTGGACGCGCTCAGAAACTTGTCCCTGCAACAAGGCGAGGCTGCCGAGTAAAAGCGCGCCGCCTAAAAAACTAATAAAGCCACTCCACAAAGGGGATTGTAGTTCTGTGCCCAGGCGAATGTTGACGATGGGCTGCCATGGCAGCAATGAGCCGACTAACAAAGCGATGC
>JAKFUR010000114.1 GCA_021732585.1 Bacteriovoracaceae bacterium | reverse complement strand
AAGGTGTTGCAATAGGTTCATCCCACGGAGAGCAAGGCCTGTCCCGCCGGAACCTATACCTTTCGCACTACCAGACCTGGACATAAAAAAGTAGTTGAGTCCGGTTGTCTGGGAACCGCACGATTCGGCCAGTTGCGAGATGTATTTGAACAGCTTGCAAAACGTTAAAACTACACACGTTACCTTAATGAAACTCCCTTCATTTTCTAAGACTTAAGCACTCTTTGCCCGTTTTAAAAAGTTAACCGCTCAACTGACTTCGGCGGTTAAAATTATTGTGGGGAGTTTTAAATGCATATTCTAAATGTTGGTCTTTCAATTATTGCGCTTAGTTTTGCAGCGAGATCACTCGCTTGCTCGGAAGTAAACTGCCGTCCAGGTAGGGCCGTCGCGCGCGATGTAGTAGCCGTTCTTGAGAACGGTTCGCCTCGAATAGGGGATTTACCACCCACTTGTTCGACTCCCCAGACAGCATCACCTCCCGCAGTTGAGCCAGAAGTAGACGAGCTTGATGAAGAGAGTCGTCGAATAGCCGAACATCCATGGAATCAGACACGCGGACGCGCTAACTGTGAAGAGCCGGGCGCCAAAGACCCAAAGTTTGAAGTTCTTGAAGTGAATCCTGGTTATTTTATTCTTCGCCAAAACAAGTGCACAAATTTTGAAGCTCCTTTTATTTACATCATGCTCGGGCCTGACGGTGCTTTCATGCACGACTCTGGTGCAGGTGGTGAAGGCGTGAATGAAGAGCTGTTGCGTATCGTGGATCGTATCGTGGGTGACCGCCCATTAACAGTGGGACATGGACACAGTCACGGGGACCATGTCGCCGGGGATTCTGCCCTTCGCAATCGTCCAAACACACGTGTGATTGGGGCTGGCGCTGCTGCAGCAACGGCAGCGTACGGGATTACGTCTTGGCCAACCGGACAAGGACAAATTAACTTGGGCGGTGGACGTATCATTGATGTTCTTCCCATTCCCGGTCATGCATCCGACAGTGTTGCATTCTATGATCGCCAGTCCGGAGATATGCTAACAGGTGACAGTCTTTATCCTGGTAATGTGTTCGTAAGTGCACCTGAGCAGTTTGCTGCAAGCAATAGACGTTTGTGGGAGTTCACGGCACGAAATAATGTTCGTAACGTACTTGGCTCACACATTGAAATGACAGATCGTCCTGGGGTGAACTGGCCTTATCCACACTCCGACCATTCAACTTCTGAACACAGCCTCGTTTTACGCCGTCGTCACATTTGCCAGTTGTCACTCGCGAGTAACCCAAGATCGCCGGTCCCGACCAATACTAATGGTTCTGCTGTCCCGGGATGTAACCCTCCCTATACTCAAGCAGAGGTGGGCGCGATTGCAGCTCAGGAGCAGGCCAACGGGCGCCAGCTCGAGGACGGAGAAATTCGTTTTAGAGACTTTCTCGTTCCTTGGTTTAATTGAGGATTTTGAAGATGCGTTTTATTATTCTTTCACTCATTCTTATGACAGCGGCTTATGCTCAAGAGCGTGATATTCCGGAGCGTGTAAGTTCGAGTGTACAGGTTGCGCTGAACGAAGTTTTAGCGAATGCGCTTCCAGCCGCACCGTCTTGCAATGCTGTTCCTCCACTCGCCTGTGGCGGTCGGGCACAGATCGAAAATTACAATCCTGCTCAGTACATGAACCGGCACGGGCAAATCTTTTTTGGCTCAGGGCCATTTTATATTTCTCACTTGCCCCTCATGTTCCGTCCCCATAATTTCCAAGCGATCTACGAAGTCGATTTCCCGGATACCCCGGAAGGTCGGGCCATGAAAGCTCGCTATCTAGCACGCCCTGATCAGGGATTTGCATCGTTTGCACCCGGTGAGAACTGGAGCTATCCAGATTTTGACTGCAGCTTGGATCAGGCCCCTCGCACACTCGCAGTGGGCGGACTTCATCAAGCACAGTACGAAGAAGGTGGGAGTCTAATTGGTCGTACGGGACTGATTGTAAAACGTCGAATCTTCTTCCGCTACTGGGACGTCGACAGTTTTCCTGAGGGGCAGGGTAGTGCTAACGCCAACGGGGAATACATCGTGTTCGGTGAAGGCGAGCAGTTCTTCACAGCACGAGTGGTAGCCTCTAATCCAGATGCAGATCATATTCAGCCTGTCCCTGCGGCGATGTTTCGTAACCAGGTGGGGGGCGCCAATCACGCTTGCTACGATGTGGCCCAGCAAAACGGCAACATGGGTTTTGCCCAAAAGAGATGTGCTGACTCAAGTGCTCCGGCACCGACACCAACAGAGAATCCGCAAACAGTTCGCTTCAATCCATTCTATGTAGAAACAGAGGATATCAGTTTATGAAGTGGTTTCTTTTACTTCCTCTTCTTTTCATCGATACAGCTCTAGCCCAGAGTTTTTTTGATGATGAGCCAGCGATGAATACCTCGAGCACGCTGGATAGTTGCCGCGATCGTAACAGTGCGAACTTCGCCTGTGGTGAATGCGAAACTCCGTTACAAGATGACTTCACAGATCTTCTCTCTCAGATTACAGGCCAGCCGGCCGGTGATCGCTGGAGCGATGGCTTTAACAATGAGTCGCCGATGCGTACTCAATTTCCAGATGGCTCGCCAGTTAATTTAGAAAACACACTCTCTCGTATCAAAGACATGATGAAATCTAATAACCCCGAAGGCGGCAATGGCCTGAACTACATGGTCATTGGCCAGTCGGAGAGTTTGCAAGACACCACGATGCGCGATGGTAAAATGTATCCACGTATCGCGATCAAAAGTCCGAACTCTGAGCTCTGGGTAACGTTCAACACTGATCCTACCAGTGCTGCTTATCAGACGTTAGAAGTGATGCGCTGGAACGGCAAAGATGCCAAGTACGATTTCATCGAACTCGATTTCGGTCAAAATAATCCTGAAAATCCAGCGGCTAATCGCCCTGCGAAGTTTGATGGAACAGGCCAGAAGTGCGTGGCCTGTCATAAAGAACCTGACTCACGTCCAAACTGGGAAACTTACCGTGCTTGGTCTGGCATTGTGCCTTCTCGCGATGACATGATTGAACAAGATGCGAGACACGGTCATCCTGTAACTGAAGGCGAGGCGCCGATTGGCATGGACGGTCGTGCCTATGTGTCTTTCCTAGAGCAAGTTGTGGACACCAAAGAAGGGCGCAACATTACTCCGGGCGCAGATCGTCGCTTAGGTCTTTTGGATATTCCGATTGATGATCGAATTCAGTTTGCAGGCCGCACTCCGCCGGTCTCCTCATTGCCACCACGCGCGCAGCTTGATGCGATTCGTACCCAGGTCAGTCAGAATGATGGCTTCTATCGCATACCTCACTTCCCTTACAAAGGTACTGGCGGCGGCGGCAGCGGCATTGCGAACTTCGATCTTAAAACTGCAGACTACGCGGGCCCTTCACAGTTGGCATTCGACCAGTTGAGCGGCCAGAACTTCTGTCGGATCTCGCAGCGACTCATTGAGGACGACGACTACGATAATTTCAAGTGGGTCGTGGCCGGTATCGCTCAATGTAATGCAGCCAGTAATCTTGAAGACTGGGTTCCGGAATCTTACCGGGCAGAAATTGGACGATACTTCAGTGCCAATCCAAATGTTTTGTTTAATGATTTGGCCAGCGGCGGACAATTACCACCGGCTGCCCAGACGGCGAATATGGATTTTGCACAAGTCACTGACCTACTCGCGCGCGATACTCAGCGCAACTTTGAAAGAGCTGATGGTTTTAAGCGCGATCGTCACCAGACGATGGGAGTAGAATTTCTTACCCAGGTTGAAACTGATCGGCAGCGAGAGCCGGGGGCTGCACAAACAGAAGCCGAATACTTCTCGTCTCAGTTCACTGCCCCTGTTCGCTACTATCCTCAGTTTCATGCGATTGGTGATGCTGGCGGTGTAAATGGTGTGGAAAACGCGAGTGCAGAAGAAATCGTAGGTCTTCGTGCCGTCCTCGAACCACTAGGAGTTGATCCTGGCCAGTGGTCTATGATGCGTGGACCTAACTCTGAAAGAGACTACGACAGCTTGGCGTTCTCGGATCAGTTCCCGTTGCTCTTCGGTCAGCGCGCCATTCTCCGCGCCTACAATGAAGACATTCTGCGAGATCCAGCAGCGCAAGATCCGGCTGCTCAAGGTCCCTACGGTCTTAACAGATGTGAAGCGTTGAGAATTGCGAGTAACAGAACTCTTTCAACGATTCGTGTAACACCGCAACCGCAAGCGAACCAGGTTGACATCACACTCGCAGCGGCGTGCCGCGGATTGGATGGTTTGCCTGATGTTGTGGCCCTCACTCAATCGATCGAAGCGGCACGAACGCCGATGATTCCTCGTGCCCAAGAACTTTTCGGGCGCTGTGTACGTTGTCATGGTGGTTCAGACCCGTCGGCAACTCCGTTCGTGGGAATGGAAGGCATGACGACAACGACGAACCAGAACCCAACTACACCGCCGGCAGCTGGAACAAGTGTCGAAACCGTAACTCCATGGACCGAAGATGCTTGGCAACGCTTTAACGTGTTTTTGGCCTCAGGAATGAGCGAAACAGCAGGAACCTCGATGGGCGAAGAAATTGTTCGTCGCTTGAATAACCAGTCCATGCCGTCAGGCGGCTGGCGAGTGCACGGCGAGAGTCAGGCAGACAAGCTCGCTAACGACACCGCTCGTCGCGCTGAACTCGCAACTTATGTCAGTCTCACTGCCGCATTAGCTGAAAACGGAGATATCGCCCGTCGCGCACTCTGCGAGCGCTTCAATAATGCTGCTCGAGGCACAACCGGCGAACAACCCGACGCAGCGACAACTCCAGAACGAGGAGCCATACAACAATGAAAACTCTACTTCTTTTTTCAGTCATTTTTTCAACCACTGCGATGGCAGGCGTCGAATGGGAATGTATCTACCAGCGCACCGAAGGCACGGACAAGCCTGAGCGTCATCGCTTCATTCTTTCCCAAGGCTACGCTGATAAAGACGCGGACTTCCGCGATCATGCCTACAAAGCCAAGATCGTAAACGAATCCTTTATTGTCGAAGCGCGGGAAGGCAGCTCTACCAAAGTATCTAGCATCTCAGTGAAAGACCCATTTGGGCCCAAACGCGAACCGAAAGTGCCAGGCGTGAAGATTGAGTTTCCAAAAGCTGTTATCGAGGTTCGTTGTCGCTAAGAGGTTTTATTTATGAAGTCGACTGTCTTCATTGCAAGTCTTTTCGTGGTTACGTCTGCTTTCGCGCAACCCAGTCCAAGTGGGTTGAGTGGTGAGAACAGACTTACTCCCGCGGGAATTGCAAATTTGCAGTCATTAAGAGATGGCGAAGAGGTGATGGAAGCCACTCTGCGAGGACAAAACGGTTCACTCGATGCTTGTCGCCAGGGAGCGAACGCAAATTTTGCGTGTGGAGAGTGTGAAACGCCATTGCAGAATGATTTCAACGAAATCCTTGGGCAAATAACAGGCGCGCAGCCTAATGCCGATGGACGCTGGAGTGGAGATTTTACCAATGAGCGTAGCCTGCTCGATAACTGGCCAGATAACGGTCAACCTATCAATGTTGAAACGACCCTCGCAAGAATCCGCCAATCATTTTTGGAGAATGCCCCAGGTGATCAAAATCCACCGCGACTAAACTACATGATAATTGGCGAGTCAGAAAGTTTACAACCCTCAGGTATGGGCAACGGACAAGTGTATCCTCGGATCGCCATAAAAAGTCCAAACTCAGAACTTTGGGTAACCTTCAGTACAAATCCAGGGACTGGTCCCAATGATCCTGCGACTGCGGCGTACAACACATTAGAAATCATGCGCTGGAACGGTCGCGAAGCCCGTTATGAGTTCACCGAACTCAATTTTAATAGTCAGCAAGGTACACCACCGACAGATGGAAACCACGCGGGTATGGTTCCCGGTCGACCGCGCTCCTTAGATGGAACCGGCCAGCGATGCATGGCCTGTCATAAGTCACCTGACCCAAGACCCAACTGGGAAACCTATCGTGCATGGTCCGGAATTGTTCCCTCTCGTGATGATATGTTGGAGAGCCAGGATGGGCGTCCTTCATTAGATAGTTCAATGTACTTACGTTTTATGGAGCAGGTTGCCACTGCTGGCCCTGATTCTCGTCTAGGGATGCTTGATATTCCCGTAGACAACCAAGTTCAAATAACGAATCGGAGTCCGCCGAACCCGCAGCCGGCCCGGAATACTACTGCATGGCTCAACAATCGTCAGGGCGATTTTTCGGCGATCATAAATCGATTTCAAGAAGCAGGCTACTACCGTATTCCTCACTATCCACAAAGATCTGAGCTAGGAACAGCTTCTAACTTTGATGATAAAACAGCACTTTTGGCCGGATCTTCGCAGTTATCCTTTGACCAGTTAAGCGGACAGAACATGTGTCGCATCTCAACTCGTTTGCAAGAGGATCCCGACTACAATCGGTTTAAATGGTTCCTCGCTGGCATGAAAGAGTGTGTCTTTGAGACTGCTGGGCCAGATGGAATTGAAACCGACATCACCGCCAGTGAACTCATGAGATGGCTCCCTCCATCTTACCAAAGTGAGTCTGCCCGCTACTTTTCAGGAAGACCGGATGTTCGACTGGCTGACTTAAACGAAGCTGGCAGTCTTCCCCCATCAAGAGAACTTGCTGGCATGGATTTTTCTCAGATGTATGGACAAGTCTTAGCCGATACACAAGCAAACCATGCGCGTGCTAACCAATTTAAACATCAGCGCCATACTCGTTTAGGCGCGGATTACATCCGAAACTTTGGCAACAATCCACCAATGGCGGGCCTCGATCCAGCTCAGGGAGAAGAGCGCCCAGCAGCTTGTCGCACACAACCGACGCTAGCGGATCAACAGGCCTGTACCTTTGCCACCAGCTTTACAGCTCCGACACGCAATGATTTTCATGCCATTGGCGATGATGGTGGAGTGAATGGTGTCGGTGAAGGTCATGCGAATACTATTTCCGCCATTCGAACCGTTCTCGAACCTCTCGGAATTGATCCAGGTCAGTGGTCCATGATGCGTGGAGGAGAGAGCAATTCGACCTACGATAGTTTAGCTTTCTCTGATCAATTTATCTTGTTTCTAGAGCAGCGTGCAGTCACGGACGCTCTCCGTGATATTGAAAATGATCCAGCTTTTTTAAGTTTACCAGTAAATCCGCGGACAGGCAGACGCGACAAGTGTCAGGCCCTGCGCACGGCGAGTTTACGTGACCTTGATCCGACACAGCTGGACTTGGCGACGGCTGATGCTCCTCCACCTTCCAGAGTGGTCACACCCATTTCTGAAGTCGCAACTGCGTGTGAAGCCTTGCAAGTTCCGGGCTCGCCTGATCTTAGCCGACTCGAAGGTATTTTCGCGATTGAGCGCGCCAGCATGAGTACGGAGAGCCGCCAACACTTCCAGGTTTGTTTTAGTTGTCATGGGCAAGATTCATCTAGGAGTGGTGACGTGGCTTTCCCAGGCATGGCGCGCTTTAGTGAGCAAGACCAATGGACAGATGAAGGATGGCGAGAATTTAATGACTATCTTCGCGCGGGAACTGCTATCCGTTCTGCTGATCCGATTGGAGTTGTGATGCATGAGCGCTTGCGTAGCCATGCGATGCCGCCAGGTGGTTGGCCTGATACGGCACCGGGTGTTGATCAAGAAGACAATAGACGTAGTGATCAGCTTGCTCGCTACGTTGAATACAGCTATGCCCTCACTGGCAACTTTGAAGCTCGTCGTAGATTGTGCGAATCATTATCACAAGAGAATGGCGAGAGAGACACAGGGGACGCTGCAACGGGTGCCGGTCGCGGAGCAAGAGGAAGATGATGAAAACACTAGTGATGTTATTGCTTTTAGTTTCAGCGCCAGCCATGGCAACTGTGAACTGGACTTGCCAATATGAGCGCAGGCTTGAGGATGTAGTTGGAGGGATAATGAATTTTAGTCTCTCCGAGACTCACTTGAAGCACGGGGGAAATCGCCGTGGTCATGGCTACATGATGGAATTGAAAAAAAACACACTGATCTTTGATGCTTGGAAAGGAAAGGAACAGCAACAGGCCCGTCTCGTCATGGAAAAACAGCCAAACGGTACGTTGTCTCCTGCGAAACCAGTACTTAAAGTAAAGTTTAGCGACGGTTCAAGTGCTCAAGTAAGTTGTCACTAATCAGAATCAAGCGTTCAGCGTATTGAATAGTTTTTTGTTAGCCATTCTTTGAGCTGAGCCGATGGTGCACCCAGAACTAAGATTTTTGTAAGAGCATCTTGTGGAATGATGCTTTCGATTTGTGTCTTAATGAATTGTTTGCTGGTATCGCTTTCTTGCAGGAAGAGAACCCAAAATTGACCAGTAAATGCACTCTGAGAGAAAACAACACTGTCTGTCTGTCCTTGGGCTTCAAGATGTTTGAAAGGCAGCCCGTCTAGAACATAGTTAAGAGTTTCAAAATCCTCAGAACTCGTGGAGAGAGGGTTTTGTGAAATCCAGATAACTGTTTTCACATCGGGTGTTAAAAGCCTTAGGTGTTCTACATCAGGCATCATGGCCGAGTTCTTTGGCAATGCTATCCAAGACGCCATTCAAGAATGGGCCAGCTTCTTTCGTGGAGTATTTTTTGGCGAGCTCGATGGCTTCGTTAATAACAACTTTAAACGGCGTCTCTTTTTGGAATTTCAATTCGTAGACCGCCATAACAAGAAGCGTATGTTCTATGCGCGAGAGACGCTGAAGCTTCCAATTTTTGAGATGCTTACCCACCATTTCTTCGATCTCATCAGAATGGGTGAGAAGGCCTTTCACAATGGTGGCGACCCACGCCTGCTCTTTCGTTTCCATGGTGATGTTCAGCGTTTCACGGAACGTAGTCATCCGCTCGAACAGTTCAACACTGTCGGTGGCGACGGTTTTTTTCTGGTCTTGGAAAGCGGCTAGTTGGAAATGATAGAGGAATTGGAGACAGAACTCGCGGGCCTCACGCCTGGTATTCAAGTGTCACATCCTTCGAGGGCTGAATCTTGAAATTGTTTTCTTCTTCTTTCAAGCGATTGAGGAATTGATCAACATCTTTGAATTCGCGGTAATAAACAGCAGCAAAGCGTACGTAGGCGACTGGATCAAGATGACGAAGGTACATCATGACGAGTTTGCCGATGGTGGCCGTGGGAACTTCTTTGTCCGAAATATCCATGATGGCTTTTTCAATGTTGCCCACCACACGATCAATCTGTTCTGTTTTGACTGAAAGTTTTTTGCACGCCATCTCTAAGCTGCCGCGAAGTTTTTCTGGGCGGTAGTCTTCAGTGCGGCCATCGCGCTTGAGCACCATAGGCATGCTCACTTCAACTTTCTCGTAGGTGGTGAAACGCTTGGTGCAGGCTTCGCATTTACGGCGACGACGAACTTCGTTCCCCTCAGCGAGGAGGCGGGAGTCGAGAACTTTGGTGTCTTCAGCGTTGCAAAAGGGGCAATACATACTCGCACCTTAGCTTGGAATGTAAGAAACTGTCTAGTGCCAGATTGCGTTAAGTGGCTGTTAAAACGAGCTCTATTTGCAAGAACCTTCTGTCCACGTCACTTTATTACACTCAGCTTCGCACGAATTACCGTAGGTTTGGCCATTTGACCCACACACCGGACGAAAGATCTTCATGCAAGCGCAAGGAGCAACCGTATAGGGGCTCTTTTGCGGAGCTGGCGTTTCGGCTTTTTTCTCAGGTACCGAGCACGCAACAAGAGCGAGTAGGACGAGGAATTTCATGGGTACACCGGGAATGACTTGCACAACTCGCGCACATCATTTTTTACTTTCTCTAAGATGCCAGCGTCTTGTGGGTTCTTCAGTGCTTTCGCAATCAAGAGCGACATGGTTTTAGTTTCGCCTTCTTTAAATCCGCGGGTCGTCACAGCTGGAGTGCCGAGGCGGATGCCAGAAGTCACAAACGGCGAGCGCTTATCGCCCGGAACCATGTTTTTGTTGCAGGTGATTTCGACGTGCTCAAGGAGTTCAGACGCTTCTTTGCCGCTCATGTTCACCGAATCAGTTTTGAGCAACACGAGATGATTGTCCGTGCCGCCAGAAACGAGATCGATGCCTTCTTCCATCAAAGTCTTCGCCATCACCTGGGCGTTTTTGACGACCTGCTGTTGATAAGTTTTGAAGGCCGGCTCAAGGGCTTCTTTGAACGCCACAGCTTTCGCAGCGATGACGTGTTCAAGTGGGCCGCCCTGAATACCAGGAAAAATGAGTGAGTTGAATTTTTTGCCCCACTCTTCTGAGTTGGTGAGGATGATGCCGCCGCGTGGACCGCGCAACGTTTTGTGAGTCGTCGATGTCACAACATCAGCAATGCCCATCGGGCTTGGATGAACACCAGCGGCCACAAGACCAGCGATGTGGGCCATATCTACAAAGAATAAAGCACCAACCGAGTCAGCGATCTCTTTCATTTTTTTGAAATCGATGAAGCGAGGGTAAGCTGAAGCGCCACCCAGAATCATCTTCGGGCGTTCTTTCTTGGCGATTTCTTCGAGACGATTGTAATCAATCATCTCAGTCTTCGGATCAAGTCCGTAGTGCAAAGCTTTGTAGAGTTTGCCTGAGAAATTGACTGGTGAGCCGTGAGTCAGGTGACCACCTTCCGCGAGATCCATTCCTAAGAACGTATCACCTGGTTGCATGGTGGCCATGTAGACCGCCATGTTGGCGCCTGAGCCTGAGTGAGGTTGTACGTTTACGAATTTAGCATCGAAAATTTTCTTCAAGCGTTCAATCGCAAAAGTTTCAATCACGTCGACGAATTCACAGCCGTTGTAGTAGCGCTTTCCAGGATAACCCTCGGCGTACTTATTCGTGAGGCAGCTCCCTTGAGCTTCCATCACCGCGCGCGAGCAGTAGTTTTCAGAAGCGATGAGCTCAAGGCCAGTTTCCTGGCGCTCAGCTTCGCTTTGAATTGAGTTGAAAACTTCCGGATCTACTTGCTGCAAACGGCTCATCATTAAACCTTTTTGAAAAGGGTACTTGAGTTCGTACCACCGAAACCAAACGAGTTGTTAAGCGCGTATTGGATATCAGCATTACGAGATTTGTTAGCGACATAATCAAGGTCACAAGCAGGGTCTTGGTTCTCAAGGTTGATGGTCGGAGGAAGAATGCCCGTCTCCAACGCCTTGATACAGAAAATACTTTCGAGTCCGCCGGCCGCACCTAAGAGGTGGCCCGTCATCGATTTCGTAGAGCTAACGGCGAGTTTCTTGGCGTGATCACCGAAGACGCGTTTGATGGCGTTTGTCTCGGCAACGTCACCCACGGGAGTCGATGTGCCGTGAGCGTTGATGTAACCCACGAGTTCCTTCGCGATACCCGCTTGTTCAAGTGCCTGCAACATACAAGGAACTGTGCCTTCGCCTTCCGGATGCGGAGAGGTGATATGGTAAGCATCGTTGGTGGCGCCCCAGCCAACAACTTCGGCGATGATGCGCGCACCACGTGCTTTAGCTTTTTCGTAGTTCTCGAGAACGATGATGCCGGCGCCTTCACCCATCACGAAACCATCACGGGCAACATCAAACGGCCGAGACGCGCGACCTGGCTCTTCATTCTTTTTGGAGAGGGCCTTCATCGAGGCAAACCCTGCGATAGTGTAAGGCGTAATCACGGCTTCAGTTCCGCCCGTCACAACAGCATCTTGGCGACCGAGCATGATTTCCATGGCGGCCGTGCCGATAGCATGCGCACTTGAAGCGCACGCACTCGCTGTTGTGTAATTCACGCCACGGAATCCGTAATGAATCGCCATAAGACCTGGCGCCATATTCGGGATCACTGATGGGATGAAGAAAGGAGAGACACGGCGAGCGCCCTTTTCCATGAACGTTTTGTGGTGCATTTCAATGTGCGGGAATCCACCGAGGCCAGTTCCGAGGACCACGCCGATGCGAGAAGCTTCGTAGGTGTCTTTAGTGAGGCCCGCTTGGCGGATGGCTTCGTCGCCAGCGTGCAAAGCATATTGATTGAACAAATCGAAACGATCTTGCTCTTTCAAAGGCATGAGTTCTTCAGAGAGTTTGAAGTTTTTGACTTCGCCACCAAAGGTCACGGGCCAGGCACTGGTGTCCTGACGTTCGATGGTGGTGATGCCGGATTTGCCAGCGATGGCATTGGCCCAGACTTCATTGAGATTATTGCCGAGGCCACAGATGGCCCCGATTCCAGTGACGGCTACACGTTGTAGTTGCATAGAGGTCCCCCCAAAACGAAAAAAGGCCCCGAAGAGGGGCCCTTTCGAGGTATCAGTGTGACTTGGTCTTCAAGTAGTTGACGACGTCGCCGATCGACTTGAGGTTTTCAGTTTCATCCTCAGGAATCTCCACGCCGAACTCGTCTTCCATCTTCATCATCAACTCAACCATGTCGAGTGAGTCGAGGTTGAGGTCATCTACGAAAGTGGTGTTGATGCTGATATTTGCGGCATCCATCTTCGTTGCTTCGCTTACCAGCTTAATCACTTTATCTTGAACTTCCATTCGGTAACTCCTTAAAGGGAAAAGGTCTGGTCGAGGGTATTAAATGTACAATCCGCCGTCAATTTTAATCACTTCGCCGGTGATGTAGCACGAAGCGTTACTTAGCAGAAAACACACGAGATTTGCCACATCTTGGGTTTCGCCGAAGCGGCCCAGAGGGATGTTCTTCTGGTATTCTTCCTTCGCTTTGTCTGGAAGAGCCGCGGTCATGTCCGTGGCGATGAAGCCCGGGCACACGGCGTTACAGCGAACTTGGCGACTCGAGAGCTCTTTCGCTACTGATTTTGTGTAACCCACGAGCCCAGCTTTTGTAGCGGCGTAAACAGTTTGAGCGGTGTTGCCCATCAATCCAACGATGGAACTCATGTTTACAACACTGGCGCCACCAGCTTTCATCAAATGTTTAGTTAAGTAGTTCGTGAGCACCATCGTAGCTTTCAAGTTCACGCTCAAAAGATCATCGATATCTTCTGGCTTCACACGCAGCATGAGTTGGTCTTTTGATTTACCGGCATTGTTCACGAGACCGTGAAGAGTATTGCCGGCCGCAAAGAAGGCATCCAGCGCGCTGGTCATAGCAGCGTGATCAGTGACGTCGAACTTCAAAGCGGTGGCTTTACCGCCAGCGGCTTCAATGGCGCCGGCGAGTTCTTTCGCTGCGGCCTCATCACCGCGGTAGTTGAATACCACGTGCGTTTTTTGAGCGGCCAGTGCGAGAGCAATCGTGCGGCCGATTCCGCGAGAAGCACCAGTAACGAGAACTGTCTTGGTAGCGAGATCTGGCAAAATCATGCGAGGAACTCCGGCAGTTTGTCGAAGGCGCCGGCCGTGTCGAGAGACAGGATGGCAGCTTCGGGTTGAATGCGTTTAATGAGACCAGCAAGAACTTTGCCTGGGCCCACTTCAATGAACTTCGTTGTCTTTGGCAGTGACTCAATCGATTGCGTCCAGCGAACTGAGCCGCAGACCTGATCGACGAGACGCTGACGAATACCGTTGGCATCTGTGTCTGCGGCGTATTCTTTCGCATCGACGTTGGCAACATAAGCAGTGTGAGTCGCCTTGAAAGCGAGAGTGGCTAAATGTTTCGCCATCACTTCGGCTGCCGGTTGCATAAGGCTTGAATGGAAGGGTGCTGATACATTCAAAGGAATCGCACCGTGTTTTTCTGAGCAGTTTTCTGCCAGCCAAGCTACCGCGCGATCACAAGCAGCGGCGTGGCCCGAGATCACAATTTGTTTGGGATCGTTGAAATTAGCAGGCATCGCTTTTTCATTAGCGTTGCTTCCAGCAACGCAGGCTTTTTCTACCCAATCCTGGGAGATCTTTAAAATGGCAATCATCTTGCCTTGGCCGACGGGCACAGCTTCCTGCATGGATTTACCGCGCAGATTCACGGCTTTCACCGCGTCTTCGAGAGTCAACGCCCCGGCAGCAACCAAAGCGGAGTATTCACCCACAGAGTGACCAAGTACACGATCAATAGAAACGCCGGCCGCCCCAAGTTTTGGACGAAGCATTTCAAACATTGCTACTGAATGAGTGACGATCGCAGGCTGCGTGAATTCTGTGAGTTTGAGTTTGTCTTCAGGACCTTCCAAGCACAGTTGCGTGAGAGAAAATCCCAAAGCTTGATCAGCACGAGCGAACAATCCGAAAGCCGGATCATCTTTGAAAGTAGAGCCCATGCCGACGTACTGAGAACCTTGACCTGGAAATACGAGTGTAACACCCATGTGGTGACTCCTTAGTATTTGAGGAGAACGCCGCCCGATGTGAGACCGGCGCCAAATGCAGCAAGCATCAATGTTTGACCGCGCTTGATGCGGCCATCACGAATGGCTTCATCCATGGCGATCGGCACAGTGGCCGACGATGTGTTGGCAAAGCGCTCCACGTTCACAACGGCTTTTTCCAGCGGGAAGTTAAAACGATTGGCGACGGCTTCGATGATACGCAAGTTAGCTTGGTGAGGAATAAACCAGTCCACTTGTTCCATGGTCATGTGGGCTTCACTGAGCATTTGCTCACAGTGAGACGCCATGGTCTTAACAGCTGATTTGAAAACTTCTTTGCCGTCCATCACGACACACTGAACGTCCGTGCCGACGTTTTCAGCAGTGATCGGAGTGGCCGCACCACCGCCACGGAGCATGAGGTGTTCGCCCTTAGTCGCGTCGGCACCGAGAACGTGAGCAATAACTCCCGAAGTATCGCCCGCAGGTGCGCGGCCGAGAATGGTTACACCACAACCGTCACCGAAAAGAATGCAGGTGTTGCGATCGTTCCAGTTATTGAATCCGCTGGTCATCTCCGCGCCGACCACCATGATGGTTTTGTACATGCCTGAACGGATCAAACCATCGGCCAGTGTGAAACCATAAACCCAACCGGTGCAAGCCGCGTTGATATCTAAGCAACCGCAGCCGTTGGTTATTCCCATTTTTAACTGCATCTGAGTCGCGGTGTTAGGGAAGAACATGTCAGGGAAAGTGGTAGAGAAGAGAATGAGATCGATGTCGTTTTTATTAATGCCAGCGGCTTCGATTGCTTTTGTGGCAGCTTTAACGGCCATGCCACTTGGGATGTCGCCCGCTTTTGGATCAGCGATACGTCTTTCATGAATACCGGTGCGCTCGACGATCCACTCGTGTGAAGTATCAACGAGCTTTGCTACTTCATCATTGGTCATGATCCGCGGGGGAACATAGTGACC
>JAKFUR010000025.1 GCA_021732585.1 Bacteriovoracaceae bacterium | reverse complement strand
AAATGAGATCGTCTTCGTGCTTCAGAGTGAGCTTTTTGATTTTCTTTTGCAGCTTTAGGAAGTCACGCTCTTGAATCTGGCTAAAGCGCGCCACTTCTTTGGGATTCGTGTTGATGATCTTGGCCATGTCGTAGTGGGCATTTCCTTTGATGGAAATCAAACCAAAGATGCTAAGGCGTCCGCCGAGGCGAGTTTCTTCGGTCACAACCTCTTGCTGACGGCGTGTAAGTTCCGTCGTTAGCGAGGCCACCGTGGTATCCAGGCCGACAGACTCATAGCGCGCGAGTGCATGGCCAGCGGCCAGGAGTGACGCTGTGGCGTAGTCGCCGGATTCCTCGAGAGCTACGACGGCCCTCATGGCAGCTTCATCTCGCGAAGCGGCCAGCAACTGGGTCGAAAAGGCGAGGGCAAAAACATAAGAACAGAGTTTAAGTGTCGTTTTCATATACAATCCTTTAAATTTCAAAGTTAGTTGTTCTGTGATCTGCCGACCATGTTTGAGCAGTAGGCATAACCGTTGTCTGTTGCAGAGTAAGTTTGAAAAAACTTCACGAGTTCGGCACAGCCCTCGTATGTCGGATTCGGGGCCGATGCATAGGCAGACACGCAGCGATTAACAGCACTATCGTTGGCGGAGTAAGTCTGCGTTCCCGCATGAGCTGCTCTTACACACTGTCGTGCTATTTCAATCGCTGGTCGCTGCACAATCGCGGTACGTGGAGCAAAGCTTTCTTTGAACTCTTTTCTGCGCTTATCGAACTCTGTCTCATTGATCCCAAGCTCGCTCGCGCCAATGATGAACTGCTTGAGTTCACGGTTGAACATGTAGATGTGGTCTTCGTTGGCGATGTCCTCATCCGTGGCTATCACGGTGCGCCCTTTCTTATCTTCAATCTTCATCGGAACCACCGAGGCGCGCACGAGATCGTTAACGATCTTGTTCTTGTCATCTTGAGTAAGGCCGCCGCTTTCTTCCAGCTGCGCCTTGAGGGCCTTGATGTAAAGTAAGGTCACACGTTTCGAGAGATTCATGATGTCCATGTAGAGGCCACCACGAAAGTCGGCGACAGCGTCGATGACTTCGACTTGCTGAACCTCAGGAAGGTCCTTGAAGACTTTGGCTTCTTTCGGAAAGGTTACCGGTACAAGAAACGATTCTTCGCGACGAACCTTGGGATCAATGCCGGTCTTGGCACGGACGGTGTCGAGAATTTGTTTGGCGAGGTTCAGGGCCGCGCGGTGATTACGAGAGGCTAGGTCACTCTCGATCTGATTCATCTTTCCCGTCATCTCGCGTTCGATTTCGAGGAGGGCCTGGCGTCTCGTCTCGGCGACAGAGGTGCTCTCTCTCGTCGGATTGAGAATCTCGCCGGCTGAGACGTAGGGAACTGAGAGCAGGCAGAGAGCGGTTGTCAGAATAAGTGTCTTCATAGAAGCTCCTTGGGGTGGTCGTTTGTTGTGTTGGAGCGACTATGCGGGCTGTCAGGATTTTTCTCAATCGTCTTGCGCGCTCAAGGGCCTAGGTTCTGTTACGCCCCCGGGTGTAACGGGTAAGGATTCCCTAAAAGTTCTGATTCTCCTTTTCACGATTTTATACCTCTGGTTTTTCGAATGCTTACCTCAGCATCGTGAACTTTTTACATGTTTACCAGTGGCAATCGCTTTGTTTACACGCCTTATTGAGCTTGGCGTTAACTCATCCTATACTCGGCCCATGATTTACGAACATGACAACACCGCAGGCTTCCTGAAGGCCACGCTAGAACTGAAGAGCAAGCTGAACGCTCGCTATTCGCTCCGTGCCTTTGCGAAGAAGATTGGCCTCTCTCCCGGGGGACTTTCCCAGATCATGAACGGGAAGAAGAATCTCTCGGTCGAGCGCGCGCATGCCATTGGCCTCGCGCTCGAGTTAGATCCTCAGGAGACGGAGTACTTCCTCTCCCTCGTGCAGCTGGAGAGTGCGAAGGCACCCTCGCTGAAGCTCCAGTACCTAGAAAAGGTGAAGCTGCTCAATCCGAAGCTCGAGGGGAGCAAAGACATGAAGCAAACGCTCCTGACGCTAGACCACTTCAAGCTCATCTCCGATTGGTACGGCCTCGCCATCATCGAGCTCGTGACCATCGTCGAAGGTGATTGGACCGCGACGAGCATCGCCAAGAAGATGGGTCTCTCGAAGATCGAGGTCGAGAATACGCTCACGCGCTTGACCAACCTTGAGCTCATCGAACAGACGGCCGACGGTCACTTCGTGCGCATCGCCGGTGCGGTGATGATCCACGCGTCGGTGCCCAACGAAGCCATTAGAAATTACTACACAGGGGTGCACCAGCGTTCCCTGGAAAGCCTGACGACCCAAACGGTAGCTGAGAAAGTAATCGGTGCCCAAGTCTTTGCCTTCGATCCTGCGCAGATCGATGAGGTCAGAGAACTCGCCGACCAATTCTTGAACCAGCTGAACGAACTGGCGAAGAAGGGCAAAAACAGAACGCAGGTTTACCAAGCGATTACCAACATTTTTAAACTGACGAACTAGGAGAAGATCAAATGAAGACGAAGAGACGAATATTGAACGTAGTGGCGGGCGTCATGCTCTCCTTCGCGGCGGTGGCCAGCGAGAACTCGGGCGGTGGTGTACGCGGCGGTAGCGGCCATGTGGTCGATGTAAATGCGACTCCCTACTTGCTTGACCTCGTCACGCGAGCAGTCTGCGACTGGCAGAGTGGCGAGGAGATCCTCGAAAACTCACCAGCACTCGATGAAGCACTGGCGCGGATTTCTTCCGTTGATTGGTACTTTGCCAATGGTCTAGAAAAAGAAATCAAGGCCCTCGCGTTCTGCATGACGGGCCCGCTGTACTCCCAGCCACTTCCTCTTCAAGGCGGCTCAGCGGTGCTACCTCCGGAGCAAAACATTCGCCAGGCCGGCATCCGCGTGGGTGACCGCGCGTACGTCGACAGTGACATTTACATGTCGATGAATGCCCACAATCGGGCGATGTTCATCATCCACGAAGTGTTGCACTCCTACCTGGCGATGAACCAGTTTGATCGTGCCCTCAAACTCCGAAGCATGGTGAAGACCCTCTCTAATGTGGTGACTGGCTCAATCCGCTCACGCTCGAAGCTTCACTCCGCGATGGTGAACAATGGTATCGAATTCCCGACGACGGTGGGCAGCCTCGATGCGAAGCGAGCCCAGGTTCTCTTCTTGATTGGCGATGAGATGGAACAAACAGCGATGATCTTCGCCACTCGTCAGCCGGAAGCACTCATTGGCCTGAGTGAGCGCGATCTTGCGAACCTGGCACCCTGGGATCGCAATTACGTCACGAAGCGTGGGCAGGCCTACATTTTAGAGCAAGCAATTCGCACCGCCATCGAAAATAGTTTCGAAGCTGACCTTGAGCAACTGCTCGATGGAAAAGAGTACCTCCGCTTGAACCCAGCGGCCATCGCCCTGGGGAGCTTCGGAGTCTTGTCCCCGGAACAGAAGGTGATCGTACTGTCTTCTGAAAGCTATCGCCGCCTGCTGGGCGAAGGTTTCAGTGATGTGATCGAAGCGGAACTTAGCAGCGGTGAGACCCTCGTTATGGCATCTGCCTCTCTGGCATCCCTCGGTGCGAACGCTGTCACCAGTGCGGTGCCTTTGCTTGACGTCACTCCGGCAAAGAAACTGCCTGCGGCCTTGCAGTGGCTTCCGGTGCTGATGGTGAGTCTGCACGCCGAGGGTCAGCTTACCTCGGTCACTGAAAATGCTGAGTTCTACCGCGCCCTTGGTCTGAAGTCCCAGCGCGCTCAACTCGCCGGCATGTCCACGGTGATCGCACGTGAGAAAGAGATTGCGGAAGCTCGTCTCCAGCTCGTCTCGAAGGCACTGGTCAAGACGTTGCTGGACGCCATCGCAGAACAGACGGACACCGAGACGCTTGCCGATATTAAAAAACTAATCAAATTCGAACAATTTTAATTTTGAACCTCAAGGAGAAACACATGAAGACGAAACTTAAAAACGCAGTAATTCTCGGTTGCCTGATGCTGGCTTCGGTAACCCAAGCCCAGGATGTAATCCAGACCACCAGTGAGATCAACGCCCAGGCAACGATCACGCGCGGTAACATTGATAACGTGCTTGCGCGCATGGCCGAGAGCCGTCCGAACTCGCAATTTCGCGCTACGGACTACCACGCCCAGAACTCCGAATTCCAGAGCAAGCTCGAAGCGGCGCTAGTGAAGTTCGAGGACACGCTCACGAAGGACATCTTCGCTAAGGCAGCTTTCTGGATGGATCAGTACAACTCGGTTTATGCTTCTAACGAATTTAGCCCTGAGCAAAAAGCGATCCTGCTCACTCAGCGCATGGAAAACCTGAAGAACCAGTTCAAGACCCTGTCGACGGAGTACCAAGCGGCGGTCAACAAAGTCTACGGACTCGTGCCGAACTTTGACCTTGCGCTGAACTACAGCAAGACAACGAGCAAGCGGATCTGCGCGGAAACGGATTCGGATTCTGTGTCAGTGTTTTACAGCTCAGCGGGCAAAACCGTCGGGGCTAAGGCGAAGATCGCTGTGAATGCCTACGACCACGACGACAACGACTACCTCGATATCATTCTCGATGGGAATTTGTTCCAGCAGCGACTCTACAACGGTCAGAGCCGAAGCTGGGTAAGCTTCGACTCACAGATTATTTGCAAGAAGCGTTACACCACGGTGATCGATTTCTCTAAGATGATCGAAGCGTTTCCTAACCTTTCAAGTGGCCTGAACTCGCAGCTCTACCCAAAAGTATATCCAGCGATCAAAGGGAAGTGCCGCAGTTCGATTTGCCTCGGCTTGCGTTCAGGAGACATGGTGAATCTTTTGACACAAGTGAAGACGAAGATCGACCGCAACATTTCTATGAAGCTCGCGTCGGGACAGCAGGTGGTGCTGGTTAGCGCAAACGCGGACCTCAAGCTGATCCAGAGCTTGCTCGTTCGTACCGACTACCCTGAAACTCTTCCGTTCGATCTCTAAGAGGCGTTATGAAACTTATTTTAGCATTCAGTATATTGATGAGTTCGGTCGGAGTGGAAGCAGGGGGCACGCACTGCCGGGCCCTTTGCGAGACCCCTTGGGGAGTGAGAGAAGTGAGTGAGAAAGGCGGCGAAACTTACTTCAGTGCGCGTGACGTCTTCTCGCTCCTGGCGCGGAAATGCTACGGCGAACTAGTGAGTGGCTACCAGCGTGATCCCTATGACCCTTGGTACACGCGGCCGGTGTATGCGAGCGTTGAAAAAGACTGCGCGTACGATGGAGACATCGCCGCGAACCATGCTCCTGCCTATAGCGGCAGGGGTGTTGGTTACTAGAAACGAGTAGAACGTACGAAAATTAATTTATAACTGGAGAAGTGCTTTGTGAAAAATTCTGTCTTAACATTAATGTTCCTGATGTGTCTGGGTTTAAGCCATGCCATCGCATCGACGTGTGTGACGGGTGTGAACGTGTACTGTGACCCCGCCGACACAGTCTACGCTGGCGGCACACCGTTGTTCGATGAAGCCACGGGGATCTCGATCTCCAAGCTCGAGTACCTGACCCTCAAAGGGCTCAATGAATACTGCGACCCCATGGATGTCGTCTACGCTGGGGGAACTCCCTTGTACAACGAGGAGACGGGGGAGACGACTCCACTTGAGACATACCTTGAGACGAAAGAGGTCTGTTACTAGTCTTCATCAAAGGGGCGGATGGCAAGCGATACTCCCATTCGCCTCTTTGGTTGATGTGTTTTTAGTTGCTTAGGGGTGTGTCTTTTTTACATAGCGACCCCAGCCAAAACGCCATCTCCTCTACAATCTAGCTATGACACCCGAACGTGCGCTGGTTGTGGATCTGCTCAAAACTGAGATGGTTCAACGCCAAGAACGAAACTCTGCTTATTCGCTCCGTGCTTTTGCACGCGATCTCGGTACGTCCGCGGCGGTGCTCTCCATGGTGTTGCAGGGCAAGCGCCCAGTTACGACAGAGAAAGCAATTTCTTGGGCCGATCGTTTAAAATTTTCCACAGATAAACGTCAGCAACTTCTCAAAGCTGTCACCGAAGATCTCCATGTCCGCGTCGATCCCACCATCCGCCGCACACGCGCCATGGAAGAGCAAATGTCCTACGTACAGATCCAGATGGATCAGTTCTCGATCATCAGCGATTGGTGGCATTTCGGATTGATGAATCTCATGAAACTTAAAAACTTCCAAAGCGATGTCGGCTGGATGAGTGAGCGCCTTGGTATCACTCAAGAAGAATGCACTGAGGCCCTCGAACGTTTGCAGCGTCTAGGTTTGATGGAATGCCAAGATGGGAAATGGATCCGTACTGCCCGTCCACTTGAGACCCCGACAGATGTTCCTTCAGAGGTTATTCGAAGTTTCCATCGCCAAAATATCCGTCGCGCACTCGCTTCAATCGACGATGTTGAAGTTGAGGATCGCGATATCACCTCCATCATGATCTCGACCGATAAAGCCAAACTCGCCGAGGCCAAGAAGCGCATCCGCCTTTTCAGAAAAGAGATGGCCGCCTTCCTTGGAGAGGGTGAGGGTGACGAGGTCTACAGCCTAAACATCCAGCTCTTCCCACAAACGGTAAGGAAATCATGAAAGTTTTCTTTATTTTGCTTCTCCTCAGCCTCTCCGCTTTGGCGCAGGACATACGTGCTCAACGTGTTGAAGCGTTTTTCCGTGAGCAGGCGAAAGTGGTGCAGACTCCTGAGCTTGAAGCTGTGCTCGCTGCGGGAGAAATCCTGGTTGTAAAAGATGAACTCAAAGATAATGGCGGCTCACTGGTTGATGCTATCGGCGAGCCAGGTAAGATCACCCTTTCAGAAGATCGCTGGATGAGTTTTTTAAGAGAAGGCCGCGACGTGCGCCTGCTCGTGTTGCATGAGCTGCTTCGCATGGCCGGTTTGAACGATGACAACTACCTTATGTCTCGGCACATGATTCCGCTTATTCAGGCACCTGCTGAAGCGAGGTCTTACTGCGACTTGCGTGTCGCCAGCACGATGACTCAAGTAAGAACAAAAAAAATGACGGGCGAAGGCTTTGGTCGCCCTGCCGGAGTGACGGGGCAGGTAGACTTAGGCGGAGGCAATCTTCGATTGGCGCAAGAAAATGCCGTGCTTGATCTGTCAGAAAAGTGTCGCGTGGCTGGATTCGTCGATGGAGTCTCGGTGCAAGGGAGTTACAGCACTGTTTCACGTAACAACCGGAACGGCTTCGTTCGCCACGAGATGAAGATTGTCGTAGAAGGCACTTGTACAAAAAAAATGAGCGTGCAACGTCCGAAATCGCAACAGAAAGCTGAGGGCTGTCAGAAAGTGCTCTTATGTCGTTCGCTGTTAGACGAAGGTGCCATCGCGCCTTTGCAGTTCGAAGATGTACAAGAATTAGAAGCAACGTCAGAGACGTGGAGATGTTTATGAAATACTGTTGGCTCATGCTGTTCAGCTTGATGGCTATTGCTGAGGAAGCACCGAAGGCGCTAGACGTGTCGCCGTCCACCACGCTTTCAGCTCGTCTCCAGCTTTCAGAAGCAACGCTCAAGCTTGACGCGATTCTTCTTGATGGTAAGCAGCTGCAAAGCACAGAGATTCAGAATTTGCGTACTCGTAGCGGTGGCACCGGCGGTGACGACGTCGGTAACGGTGGCGATGAATTGAGAAAAGAGTTTCTCTTCTTGGGCGACCAGATATTGCAAGAAATGGAACACAAAGAACTGCGCAACAAGCTAGAAGCAGTTCTTAATATTCGTCGTGTTTTAGTCGTCAATAGTCTTTCAGTTCGTCGAGGAAATGAAGAGTTTAAAATGAAGTCCGTGGCGGTTGAGGGTGTGATCCTGCTAGACGCTGCTGCCTGGAGTCCAATCGATGGCCTGCTTTCGCCAGGACACGATCCCCGTTTTGAAATGCTTAAACTTATGGCCGAGGCGCAGGGATTAAATTCCACGGAGGAGCAGCTTCTTCACTCTTGGCATGTTTTGTCACCGCGGCAGGGACAAATCTGGTGCCCAGTACAAATCGAAAGAACAAAGCTCTCAGTCATCACAAAAGATTTTGAGGCGACACATGCCACGAGTATCGCAGGTGCTGAAGAAGCGGCTTTAGAGCTTTGCCAAGTCCAAGGTTACGCAAATTGCCGTATTGCTGAATCCAGCGTTCGTGGCTTCGGTGCTGCGAAACCTTATGCGAATGTCCAGGGACAAAAGTTTAGAGCGGAACTGAAGTCATCAAGCGAAATAAAGCAGGAGCGCTGTGAAGCCGTTCGCCAATGCGAAACTGTTCACGAGTGGGCGCCCTCTGGCCAAGTTCGCCCAGCGGCTTTTGTGACACTTGAGAGAGAAGCGAGTAAGAGTTGCCGCTAGTTACTTAACTTTCAGTCCTGAAAGCCCCGCAAACGCATTGTTCTTAAACGCTGGCTGCGCTGGCATTTTCGGCATCGGGCGAGAGCTACCACCTGATGTCGGTACACCTTCCGGGCGCGCATCGGCTTTGCATGAAAGAGAGACGCGCTTGCGTTCCATATCCACGCCGATGACCTTCACTTTGAGTTCCATGCCGACTTTAAGTTTGTCGGTGGCATTCTCAACGAACGTGTCGGAAATTTGTGAGATGTGAAGGAGCCCATTCTCTTTAATGCCGATATCCACGAACGCACCGAACATGGTGATGTTGGTAACGACACCTTGGTACCATTCGCCCATCTTGAGGTCTTTCAGATCAGAGATGCCTTTAGCAAACTCAACACTCTTAAAGACGGTACGGGGATCTTGGGTAGGAGCACCTAAGCTTTTTGCGATATCGGTCAAAGTCATTTCACCGATTTCTTTTTTGAGATCAGGGTCTTTCGCGAGGGCATTTTGCAATTCTTTATCATTCACTAAGTCGGCAATCGCTTTGCCCTTCTTTGTCACCCACGCTTCTAAAATTGAATAACGTTCGGGGTGAATGAAGGTGGCGTCCAGTGGATTAGGTGAAGTGTAGAGGCGCAAGAAGCCCGCACATTGCTCAAACACTTTTTGCGAGAAGCGCGGAACTTTCAAAAGGTCTTGGCGTGTTTGGAAGGCACCTTTCTCTTGGCGATAGGTCACGATATTTTTGGCCACGGTCGGTCCGATGCCCGAGACAAACGCCAGCAAAGGTGCAGAAGCGGTATTCAAGTCCACGCCCACGAAGTTCACGCAGGATTCAACCACACCTTCCAGTGAGTTTTTGAGTTGGATTTGATTCACATCGTGCTGATACTGACCCACGCCGATAGATTTCGCATCGATTTTCACCAGTTCAGCGAGAGGGTCTTGGAAACGACGAGCGATGGAAATCGCACCACGGACGGTGACGTCTTTGTCCGGAAATTCTTCGCGGGCGATATCAGATGCTGAATAGATTGAAGCGCCCGATTCAGAAATCAACGTGGCCTTAGTGGCGCCGCTCTTCACCTGCGGAACATGCTCTTCTAAGAAGGCGAGTGTTTCACGGCCATAGGTACCGCTGCCCACGCAGACGTACTCGATTTTGAAGGCGTCGATCATCTTGGTGAGAATTTGCGCTGAACCTTTGACATCGTTTTTAGGAGCAAACGGGTAAACTACGTGGTCGCCGAGGAATTTCCCGGTGGCGTCTATGATCACAACTTTGCAACCTGTGCGCACACCTGGATCAATGCCCAAGACCGCGCGAGAGCCCAAATACGGCTGTAAGAGGAGGTCTTTAAGGTTCACGCCGAAGATATTGATGGCCGCGGTGTCGGCGGCTTTTTTAAGGTCGTTTTTCACCTCCAGATCAAGACTTGGCTGGATGACTTGGTCGTAAGCTTTTTGCGTACATTTTTTGAGGTGATCGTAGCATCCGAGGGCCGCGCGCTGAGGGAAGAATTGTTCTTCAATTAGGCCATAGGCGATCATGGGATCGATTTCAGCATCAACCTTAAGGACTTTAAGCATCATGCCACGACGGAGGGCCAGGTAGCGGTGAGAGGCTTTGGGCTCTTTGATTTTTGAGAGGGGTTCAGAGAATTCAAAGAAATCGCGGAATTTCGTGCTCTCTTCAATATTGTCAGCATCTTTGCGTTTTACTGTTTTGATCAAACCATTGCGCCAGAATTCGTGGCGCAGTTTTTCTTTGAGCGTGAGATCGTGGGAAATCGTTTCGATGATGATGTCAGATGCCCCAGCGAGTGCCTCGGTCACATCTTTTAGTTTTCCGCCCGACTTCGCTACAATTTCTTCTAGCGCGGCCTTGTGTGATTCAAGTGAAGTTTTACCGATCATGATTAAGTTCGCCACCGGCTCAAGTCCGAGTTCCTTAGCGATCATCGCCTTGGTTTTTTTCTTGGATTTGTAAGGAGCGTAGAGGTCTTCAAGTTGGTTCAAGGTTGCCGCCGTCTTGATTTGCTTTTCAAGCACGGGAGTCATCGCTTCCATCTTAGTGACCGCATCGAGAATAAAGGCACGGCGCTTTTCGATTTCAATGTGTTCTTCGTAGGCTTCGTGGATGGCGCGAATCTGCACTTCATCTAAACCACCAGTGACTTCTTTGCGGTAACGGGCAATGAAGGGAACGGTACATTGCTCAGTGATAAGCAGTGTGGCGGTCGCTAAAACTTTTGCCGGCGGCAATTGGAGTTTTTGAGTGGCATAAATGAGGGCGGCAGAATCTAAGGCCATGACGTTCTCCTAGAGCATTTTTACGAGAGAAAAAGGTTATCGGGCCCCCCGTGCCAATGGCAAGCAGTTGTGAGAGGATGAGTGTAGAATTAAATAACAGGGATTGAGCAGCATGGCGCGTTTAGTGGTGATAGGTGAGGGAGTGGCCGCGACGGCGTTTCTTTTCGCTCTCACGCAGAAGGCAAATGTTGACAAGTTCTCTTCGATTATTCAAATCGCTCACGATGATTTAGCTCCGGCGACATCACTTAGATCTACTGCCATTGCCGCTCTTCGTGGCACTCGTCCGGGCCTCAGTCCCTTGGGAGATGAGATCGTCGAGATGTGGAGCTACACTCATCCGCTTTTTTCAAAGCAGAAGTGGAATGGACTGAAAGAAACAGAAGTGCACTCGTGGGTGTATTCGGACAAAGCAGAGCGCCGTTACGGACATCTCGAAAAAATTTCTGCCTCACACTTCGACGCAAAGAAAACTCCGCGCTACATCACCACTGAACCGGGTTGGATTATTGAGCCAGCCACTTTTCTACCAAGTGTTCCACAACCCAAAGTTGAAAAACTCAAAACCGTCATGACTTCACTGGAGCGTGTAGGTGAGATGTGGCAGGTCGGCATTACCGGCGGCATCAAGATCGAAGCGGATGTGGTGGTCATGGCGACAGGGCCGTGGAGTGAGTGGACACGCGAGCTTTTTGTGGGCTCTCCCTTAGAGGGTATGAAGAGTACGCAAGGCTCATTCTTTCAGTGGGACAACGCTGATTTTGGCGCGAAGAATTTTGTCATTGGCCTGGAAGGTATGGTGTGTGTCTATCACGCAGATCTGCAACGCTTGATCCTAGGGGCCACAAGTGTCAGTGGTGATGCCACGTTCATTCCGCATATGAACGAACTCAATGAGATTCGCGATGAGTTTTTCGCCCACGTAAATATCAATTTCCCCTTTCACAATCCACAAATTATCACCGGCCTGCGCGCGCAAACTAAGGGGCGTCGTCCCTGGACGGGACCCATCGGGACAAATTTGTATGCGGTGGGTGGATTGTACAAAACGGGTTGGGTGACGGCCTGGCCACTAGGTGATCGCTTAGCAGCGATGCTCTAAAAATCTTTGCGCCAGCGCTCGAGCATTTCTCTTTCACAGGCTTCCACTGGGCCACGCAGCAAAGCTTTCACTTCATCGCGTGTATCAGGCAAACGCACATCATTAAACTCCATCGGCCACTCAATTGTTGAGGTGGTGGCTGAGCGGCTGTCGAGCTGAATGCCAATCATCTTGCTGATGAGTTCAGCTGAGCGTGCGGTGATCCCTGGGGTTTTCTTTTCGCATTTAACATTCGGCACATGAATGAAGCCGTACATCTGCTCTGGGTGTCTTTCAGTAAAGCGAAAAGCGGTGTTGTTGCACACGAAATTTTCTGGTGTGGTTGATACCCATGTGAGGCGCTTTTCTTCTGGTGTGAGTGAGCACCACATCGCCCCGTAGTTCAAACGCAATCCAAGATCACTGGGTGCGCCCGGTGTAATGATCTGACGTTTGCGACTGACACCATCGTTGTCAGGTCCATGGTCATTGTCGCGGTTATGCGCGCGTGTTTCCCATTTCACATTGCACGGCCCTGCCCCGAGAGAGATCACGAGCGTGGGTTTTTCCGGCAAATCAGCGAGGCATTTTTCCAAAGTAGGGATGGCGCGATTGTAGCTCGTAGGAAGCAAGCAGGTGATCACTTCTACATCAGGGCGACTGCTTTCAACACGTGTCTTGACTTGCTGCGCAATCACCCAAGAGTTGTTGACAGAAAGTTGTCCGAAGGGATCAAAGCCCGACAGCAATACAATGTCTTTAGCACTCGAAAGAGCACTTAGACTTAGTGCAGAAAAAAATAAAACCCAGCGATTCATAGAGGTTGGTTATGACCTAAAAAATGCTGCATGTCTCTAAAAAGGTAAGTTTTACCCTCTCTTAGTGACTTTAGCACTCCATGCCAAGATGTAAGAAATGACTTTATTTGATCCTCATCGTGCCAGGAAGGCACAAGGGAGTTGGACCCATGCTGAAACGGACTTTGGCGGCCCTGGCACTCATTACCACCCAGGCCCAAGCTGCTCAGCCAGCTCATACCGGGGAACTTCTCTACCAGTTCAAAGACACTAAAAGTGCGAGCTCAGGACTCTTAAGGCAGTTTGAGCTGGAGTCTTCTTCCGGCAGTATTGCCGAGGTCCTCAAGCCTTCGGATAAGCAAAGCCGCCAAAAAAGCCTGGAGCAACTTCGCGAGGAGATGCTCAAGTCCGGTGCCTTCAAGTTTGTTGAATATAACACCATCGAAAGTGAAGCCGGCCTTCCAGCGGACGACGCTGAAAAGCAATGGCACCATCGCACCATCTCTTCAGATCTCGCATGGGACTACACTGTAGGCTCGAACGAGGTACTGGTTGCTGTCTGCGATTCGGGCGTGCAAGTTGATCACGAGGATTTGAAGGGCCGCGTGATTCCAGGTTGGAGCCTCATTGAAAACCGCGCTGATAATACCACCACCACCGCTCACGGCACGTTCGTGGGTGGTTTGATCTCAGCCCATGTGGGCAATGATCTGGGCGGTGCCGGAATTGCTTCCGGTGTACGCATTCTTCCTTTGCGTATCTCGAACAGCAATGGCTCTACGAGCATGAAGCTCATCACAGATTGCATTAAGATGGGCGCTGACAGAGGTGCCAAGGTCATTAATGTGAGCTTCACAGGAATTGAAAGCCAAGTCGTGCAAGCGGCCGGTAAGTACGCCGCTGATAAAGGTGCGCTCCTGGTGTACGCCGCTGGTAACCAAGGCAAAAACCGCTCTGTGAAGAATTACCCAGATTACGCCAACGTCTTTGCTGTCGGTGCCACCAACATTTCTGACAAGCGCTGGACCTACCGCACAGGCTGGTTCTCGTCGGGTGGCTCGAACTACGGGCAGTTCATTGATGTGGTGGCCCCTGGACACAATCTTTATTCAACCAACGTGTACTCAAAGCCCACAACAGATCGCTACCGCACAGGCAGCGGAACTTCCTACGCAGCTCCCGTCGCTGCAGGTGTGGCCGCATTGGTGTACTCCGTGAACCCAAAGTTCACAGCGAAACAAGTCGAAAGTATTATTGTGGATTCGGCAGATAAGATTGGTGATTCGAATGTCTACGGAGCGGGGCGAGTGAACGCCTTGGCCGCCGTGAGACTGGCCAAGGAACGTTCGCGCTAGATTCTATTCGGCTGAGAGTTCAAACAGTTTGTCGACGATCACAGCGAGGGGCTGAGCAGCTGCTGAAGCTTGCAAAGCCGCTGCTTGAATCGCGACACTCGCTCCACGGTTTGCATCAAAGCTCAAGCGTGTGCGGGTTTCGACCACAGATACAGGACGACTATCTTCACGAGGCGCCCAAATAAAGTCTGGGCCATTTTTCTTTAACCATTCGCCGCCTATAACTTTGCCTTGAGCATCGATCTCAAGATCGTAGTTCCACATCAGATCCTGAACTTTGTCTTGTGAAGCATCGTCGTAAGCGAGCAAGTTGGTATCACGCATGTCCATAGTTTGAACTTTCGCCATGACGCTTACAACCCATACAGTGGCTTTGCTGCGTTTTTTGCCCTTCACCAATTTGTCTTCGTTGCCGATCAAAGGCACGCGCGCGTTTTTCCAGTCAGCGCTAATGATACCCGTCAACGGGTTAATGTACTCAAACTCGTACTTTGAAACAGGGTAGTTCCATACTTCTTTGCCAGGGGAGGCATCGACCACGAAGCTCTTGCCTTCAGCTCCTACGCGATTGGCGAGGGCCAAGTGAAGAGCCGCTGGATTGGTTTCGTCACAAGCACCGGTGATGTAACCAGTAGAGCCGTTGCAGCGACGGCCCAGGAACGTTACTTTCTTGATACCCTTAGCATGAAGCTGAGAACCAAGCGCCTTGATGTCTTCTGGGTAGAATGTCACAGGAGTGCCGTTGGCCGCCGTGAGTGTCACAGCTTTGGTCGGACGTGGCCAGGTCATGACGGCCGCCGACCAGCCATCACAGATCCCACGCCAAGTAGGAACGCCACCGATGCCGCCGTTGTCTTTCCCGTTTTTCCACTGAGTGGCGGTGAAAGTCTTGAGCGCATCACCGACGAGAAGATCATATTTCTCAGCAGGAGAAAGTTCATCCATAGCAACGGCTCCGGTATGGGCCGCCACGTAGTTTTCGTATTTAATCGTGTTCTCTGAAAGTGTGCGAATAGCAGCGTTGCGGTAACGAATAGCGAGAGAGCCTTGGTACATCGGCCAATATGAGCCTGACCAAAGGTCGAGCTTTGTTTCGCCAGCGTTGAGACCACGTGCCGCCACTTGATCAAGTGTCGTGGCTGCTGGAAGAGAGAGCAGTCGTGTGTAGTCTTCGTCTTTTGGAATCTCTTTGAGAGGGCCTGCGACCGCAGCGAAGCTCACGAGCGATAAAAGAGCGAGGTATTTCACGAGAGACTCCCAGGACAAAAAAAGAGGGCCCCATCTAATCTGCTCCCCGTTTTCTGTACAGTTAATAAAGACCGCTCAAGAGCCCTCGGTAAATTGCCGGGGGCTTTTTGTTTAAGCCCGCTTGTGGGCGCTTGTTGTTATAAAAATTGATCTTCTCTTGTA
>JAKFUR010000024.1 GCA_021732585.1 Bacteriovoracaceae bacterium | reverse complement strand
AGACTGCGGTAAAAAAACCGACGGTCCCGGTGATACTGTTGTCATCGGTCGCAGATAGGATGGTAAGTGTGGAATGTATGCGGGCGATCGCCAAGGCGTGGAAGCTACCGACGGTGGATCACCCCACCGCCGGCCATGATCTTCCGACAGATGAGCCCCGCTGGACGGCGGAGCAGATCCATCGATTTATTATAAGTCTCTAGTTCCCGTCTACAGCACCACGACCTGCACCAATCAAACCTTCAAGTTGTGCCAGTGTCGCACGCACACCTACGTTAGCCGCTGCACCACCCGGAGGTGCTGGGTCATAAGGTAAGAACGTAACCGCATCACCACTGAACTGCACATACACGACACGAGACTGACGTGTCGTCTCATCAAAAATTTCCACCATGGCCCGTTGTTGCGCATCCAGTGTAATCGAAGCACGTGCTTCAAAAATTCGGCGCAAGATATCGGCGTCGTTTGCCTGCTCTCCGGCGGGAATTTTTACGGTATAAACTTGGCCCACTGGATAGCTCGCATCACCAACTCGTAATGCGAGTGGATTGAGTGCTGCTGCCGGCAAACTATTTCTTGCTGCTTCAATGAGACCGCGTGAAGCACTTGCCCCACCAAAGTTGGTATTCACTGAAGCACGATTGATCTCTGGGCTGAAGGCCGGTGAGCCTTGGTCTGAACCGCCTGAACCTGCTGGCGATAAACTCGCAGGTGAACGACCACCTCCACCGAAGCCCACACCGGGACCGCCAGTCCTGTTATCAACAGATCTTCGGTTGGCATCAGCAACACCCGTTTCTACTTCAGCGACTGCAGATGACGTCATGCGACCCTTGAGCGAGTCGATTTCTGCGGTTAGCTGCTCCGAACGCGCTCTTGAAGCTGCAATCTCAGCTTGCAGGCGACGTAGCTCTGCTGCCATACTTTCGTCTTGTGGATTCGGACCAATTTCTTCGATTCGTGCCTCACTTCTTCTACGTTCCTCATCCGCATCTTGTCGGGCCAACAATCTTTGCGCCAGTGCTGCTGCGTCACCCTCATCAGTACGTGCCGCAGGTGGATCAATAGGGATGATGCCGGTTGGCGTTCCGATTCCCGTTCCCGTCGCGCCGAGGTTACCGGTGGCTTTGTGAATTGTGTTTGCGAGGCTATCCGCTGTTGTTGTTCTGACGACCGTCGTGGTGTTAGCCTCAGCAAGCGTGGTGGTCCCAAGTTCCCCGCCTCCCCCATCGCCCCTTGTAGATAGAGCGCCAGAAACTGATACTGGATTCCAAGAGCCGTTGTCGACAAGCGCATTAAGACGCGGGTCACCCCCTGTCGTGGCACGATATTGAGCGACTGTCTGACGTAGAATACAGCTACGATATTGGTCGTTTCGTTGGTCAGCTTCAGTGTGTCGCGCGGCCCTATTTGGTCCGTCCCAATTCCCCGAACCTTGACTTGGTGCAAATTCAGCACAGGCCTGTGTGCGGAGATACTGGTTAAAGTCTGCGCACACGAACTGCACCATCTGCTCTTCATCTGATCTCAGCTCTTGGGCTGCTTCCATTTCCGAAGAGACTCGAAGAGCATCAATACGCGGAACGAAGGTTTGGGGCGCACCGGGAGCGGCCGAGACGGCTTTTGCCCCTACATTCCGTTGGATCGATGAGCACTGGGCTTGGTGGTAAGCGAGACAGTCACTGATCCCAACCGCTCCGCGCTCTTCTACATCATTCAGCTGACATTGTGCGAAGCGGCCAAACGGCATACTCCTTTCTCCAACACCCGTTTCTCTAGCGCGCGTGCCTCGTCTGTTCACATCTTGATAGGCGTAGGCCATGAAGATAGGATCATTTACATGATTCTCTTGGCCACAGGCCATGGCTTCTAACTCTTGATTTAAGTTGTTGCAAGACTGAGTGATCTCCGTCGTCACATTACGATTGACAGCATCGGCAGCCCTGATCTTTGTTGAAATCAAAGTGTTCGTAGCGTCTACATTTCGCTTCATCCGTGCCATCACGTCTGCCGATGAGCGAACATCGCGAAAGTTACGATAGCTCGGATCTTCTAGGTCATTCACAAAACTTCTGAGCTGTGTAAACACAGCTATCTTATCTGCAGTGCCCAGACCCGCAGTCGGCGTGAGCAACGTTTCAAGACCAGGAAAAATATCAAACATCGGGTTAAGGTGATACAGATCATCCTTAGTGAAGGATCCACCACCACTGATCATATCGCTCAAAGCTACCTTCATTTTTTCCAAGCGACGCAACCGATTGGTGGCTTCACGTGCGCTTTCGGGCGTGCTGGTGACTGTGAATTCGATGGGCAAAAGTGCGTACGCTCTTTTCTCCGCTGGCTCCATGCAATCTCGGAAGTTTTTATGGCGACCACCTCTTGGCGGTAAGTACATCCGGTCGTACTCTTCTCTGGTTGCAAAGAGATTGGTGACTTCATTATTTGGGCGTGTCGGATCTAGGACACTCCCTTCGCGAACACGCAAGACAGCGTTCAACGCTTGCTCGAAAGCGGGATTTGGGGTGGAGCAGCTGGCTTCAGCCCTCACCATCCTTAAATTCTGTAACATTCTGGAAGGATTACATTCATTAGGAAGTGCCTCCGCGACTTCTGAACCCAGCGTACGCTGATTCAGGCTGGCCACAGCGAGCACGTTGGCGCCATAGTTTTCGACCCACGACTCAAGGAGAAGCTGGTAGCCTACTCTCTTCATTTGATTTTCTACATCGGTCACAATTCGTTTAATTCCTGCTCCACGAGAGTCTGACAGATACAACCGTACGCATTCACAATATCCGGGTTTATTGGCTTGCTGGCGCGGGCACATTGCAGAAATCAAATTTTCGAACTCAGGATTCAGACTTTGATTTGCGATGAAGCCACACCGTATGGCGGACCCTGCGTCGTCGGTTCTAGATTCGCCGGCATCGGCCGTATTTGCTTTGGAAGCCAAGGTCACCTGCAACGCACTGACGGACATTTCGTCCGCAACCACTTCCTCAACAAGAGCTACCCCTGCCCCTGCTCCTGCCCCAGGGCCAAACTCATCATGGACTACAGTCTGATCCTGTGCCCAGGCTCCCGAAAGAGTGATCACGCCCAAGAGTGCGCAAGAGATAAAGTATTTCAGCGATCGTGTGTTCATAAGAACTCCCATTCTCTTGGGCTTTTCGGTCGGGTTTGTGATCTCCTTGAGTTTGCTGCCAGTTGGCGTTGGAATCACTTTATTATCCAAGACTTGCCACGAAAACCCTTCAATTACGGGAGCTTGCAACAAGGCTCTTCGGCCCTGCGCCTCTTATATGACTGAGAACTAAACTTGGCACCTTGACCCTTTAGCAGGCCCAGGCCTAAATCTCGCTATGAATCTGCCTCCCCGCCATCGCCTCGTCATGACCGAAGACGGCTCCACGACTCTCCACTCAGAGCTATTCGATGAGAGCTGCCACTCCACCGCCGGTGCAAGAGAAGAAACCCGCGTGCATTATCTGCAAGGCTGTCATGTGGAGGAGTGGCTGACACAAAATTCCATCATGCATATTCTGGAAGTGGGTTTTGGTACAGGCCTGGGTTGGCAAGAAACTCATCTGTTCGCGCAAAAAATTACCAACGCATTTTTGAACTTTGTTTCTCTCGAGCTCGATGAAGACCTGGTGAAGTGGGCCTTGCCCGAAGCCACACGTCACCAAGACGGGAAACGCCTTTGGTATCAACAAGACTTCCCTCGCGCTCAACTTAAAGTCATCATCGGTGATGCGCGCATCACCGTGCCCCAGTGGTTTGAGCATCTCGAAAAATTTCATGCGATCTATCAAGACGCCTTTTCTCCGCGCAAAAATCCTACTCTGTGGACCACCGAATGGTTCGCACTGCTCGGACAATTGAGTCACCCCGGCGCGCGGCTCGCCACCTACTCGGCGAGTATTTCCATTCGTAAGGCCCTTCACGCCGCAGGCTGGGGCGTTTATCCTGGAGAAGCCTTTGCACGCAAGAAAGCCTCGACACGTGCGCAGTGGAAGTGTCCAAGTGATCCAGACTTATTAATTGAGCTCGCCAAGCACCCCACTCCTGCGCTGAAAGATTTGGAGAAAGCATGACTCCGCTATGTACACAGCTCAACCTCACGACGCCCATCATTCAGGCCGGCATGGTGTGGGTATCAGGTGGAAAACTTGCGGCCGCTGCGGCGAACGCCGGCGCGCTGGGCACCATCGGTGCTGGTTCCATGAAACCAGATTTACTTTCACAACATATCCAAAAGGCCCAAGCTCTCACAAAAAAATCTCTCGCCGTGAACGTGCCACTGCTTTACGACAAAGCCGAAGAGCAAATCGATACAGCGTTACGCTTAGGCATTCGCATTTTTATCACCTCGGCCGGCTCACCGAAAATTTTCACCAAAAAACTCAAAGACGCCGGTGCGTTTGTCATCCACGTCGTCGCCACTCCGGAGCTAGCAAAAAAATGCGAAGCCGCTGGAGTTGATGCTGTTGTTGCTGAAGGCTTTGAGGCCGGTGGTCATAACGGGCGTGATGAACTCACTACTCTGACTCTCGTTCCGCAAGTTGTGGACGCCGTGAAAATCCCGGTGATCGCAGCGGGTGGCATCGCTGATGGCCGGGGCATCGCTGCAGTACTGGCACTCGGAGCGCAAGCTGTGCAGATGGGAACTCGTTTTGTCGCCACCCAAGAATCCAGCGCTCACGATAATTTTAAGCAAGCCATCCTCCATGCCCAGGCCACCGACACGATGCTGATGATGAAACGCTCGGTTCCGGTACGTTTGCTGAAGAACTCTTTCTATGAAGAAATCAAAGCGGCGGAAGAAACCTGTGCCGATAAAGACCAACTGTTAAGCATACTAGGCCACGGTCGCGCCAAGGCGGGTATGCTGGACGGCGACCTTATTAAAGGAGAGTTAGAGATCGGCCAGATTGCGGGTTTGGTGCATGACATCCCTACTACTGAGGCCCTCATCACCCGTTTGATGAGCGAGTACCGGGCAGTTTCTCGCGCTTTTCCTATGTTCCCTTAGAGTTAGGCACACCCACATTTTTTCATGCTGGCCTGTCGGGCGCCCAAAACAGGATATAAACCAGGGCTCTAACAAGGAGCTCCCATGAAAACTCTTTTGGCCATCGGTCTCAGTTTGTCTTTGAGCGCATTCGCGGCCAGCCACAAGGTCCTCACCGTCACAAGTGATCGCGACCAAGACACCACGATTCTTTCCGTAGAAACCAATGCCAATGGCGAAGCCACAGCATTGAAAGTTGTCACCACCGGCAACGGTTTGCTGGTGAACTCGGCCAGCTTTACCATGGAGCAGGCCCGCGCCGGTCGCGCGATCCTCTTTAAGTCTGATAAGTATGAAGTGATTCGTCTTGGTTTAGAGTCTCGCTTTGAGCCGATCTACGGTGGCCCAGTGAAACTCGATTACCTTGCTAACGGCATCACCAGCTCTCGCAAAAAGATGGCACTCGAAGCCGTTCGTGAAGGCGATCGTTGGGTTGTGAAATTCAATGGCGCGACTGTGACCAAAGCGTTTGTGAAATCAAACAAGGTCATAGGTAAAGTTATCGGCGTGAGCAGCATTACTTTCTAATTTTCTTAGTCAAAAAAAGGGGGACCTTTGGTCCCCCTCAATTTTTAAGCTCTTTCTAAAGCCGCAATCCGATCATCCAAACTTGGGTGAGTCGACAAGAAATTCAAGAAACCTTTTTTTGATGAGATCTTCATCGCTTTGAACGACTCCTGAGAATCATCCACCATTTCAAGCTTCCCTTTCAAACGACGAAGGGCCGCAATCATCTTCGCACGCCCTGCGTACTGAGCGCCGCCCTTATCAGCACGGAACTCACGGATACGACTGAAGTAAGCGATAACGAACATGCCCAAGAAGCTGAAGGCCACCTCGAACACCATGACGATCATGTGAAACATGAAGCCACCAGCGACTGGTGACTGTTCTTCATCACTGTCACGATTGCCGGCCATGACCTGCGACAAGGCAAAGGCGGCGATGCGAGCGAAGAACATCACAAAGGCGTTCACCACACCTTGCACCAGCGCCATGGTCACCATGTCACCGTTGGCGATGTGGGCCACTTCGTGAGCCAGCACGCCTTCTACTTCATCGCTGTTCATCTGCTGCAAAAGTCCCGATGAAACCGCCACGAGAGAATTATTTTTCGAGGGGCCTGTGGCAAACGCATTCACTTCCGGAGAGTGATACACACCTACCTCCGGCATCTTATTCATGCCGGCCTGTTTGGCGTAAAAGTGCACTTTGCGCACGAGATCAGCATACTGACCGCGCTCGTCGACGATTTCGACGCCCATCATTTTTTTCGCCATGAACTTCGACAGCATGAGCGAAATACCCGAGCCGACAAAACCCCACACTAAGCAGAAGGTCATCAGCGCCTGGTAGTTGATTCCGTTGGCCGAGAGCCAGTTATGTCCACCGGTAAACATCAAGACGATATTGACCGTCACCATCACCAAAATATTGGTCAGAACAAATAAGAAAATACGTTTCATGAATCCTCCATTAAGCATTCTTTATCTAAGATGGGGTCACAACACTCGTGCGTCAAGGTGAGGGAGTACAAACACCCGAAAAAGCAGAGGTTTTGTAGATTTATAGTGATCCAATCACAGATTTACTGAAGTCATCCGTGCGCAGCGCGTCTTAGAAAGCCTTCTTTTGCTGACATCGCCTCTCATAGACTTGAAGAAGCGCGCCGCAACAGGCTATCGTTTAAAGACCATTTTTTGGAGGTACCCCCATGATTCGTCTTATCGGCGCCGCCCTGACAGTTTTGTCTTTCTCGGCCCATGCCTACATGACCCAAGTTGAAGCGGAATACCGTTACCTCAACTTCGCAGAGACCATTCATCTCGGCCAAGCGAAATCACTCGTAGCATTCAGCGCGGAAGAACAGCTTCTTCTCGTAGATGCGATTTGGGACGCACAAGAAGAAGGCAAGATGGACGTGCGTGATGTACTAGCTGCCATCACCTCACAAGCTTTCCCTCTATCCGAGCAACTCCGCCTCGCCGTCATTGGCCACCGTGCCGGTGAGCGCAGCGAACACAGCGCTCTGGCCACCGCCGTTCTCACGGCCATGCAAGAAGACAAGGCCCTTGCGACTCTTGTCGTGTCACTCCAATACGATCTTCACGCCATGGGCCTTGATGAACTTGTTGACTCTGCCCGTAACCTCTTCCCAGAAGAAACAGGTTGGGTCGCTGCCTCTGAGCGTCCAGTAGGAGATCAGACTGATCTTGCCATCGATCTCTGGAACCATGAGCCGGACCTCTCACGTTATGAAAATGGTGCGTACGCAGATGGCATCAAGCTCTACATGTTCTGTCGTACGAATCGTCTCTTCGCCTGTCTTCTTACTCTCCGCGGACAGAATTTCGAGCGCGTACTGAATGCGGATGGCTCACTTTGGACACAGCCTTCACTCGCTTCTTCATCTCGCGGCCTTCCGTCGTACCAACGTAACGGCAACACTCCTGCCGGTATTCATCACATCGATGGCGTCATGCCAGCGGCTGACCAGCAAATTTCATTTGGTAAATTCCGTCGTTTGATATTGGACTTCGTTCCGACTTCGGCCAACGAAGCCAAGACCAAGTCACTTCTTCCAACCACTTCGCAAGAAGCTGGTTGGTGGCGTCCGGCCAGCGTGGCACGCGATGTAGGCCGTAGCCTCTTCCGCATCCACGGTACTGGAAAAACCAACGAACTCCCGACATCATCATGGTTCCCCTTCATGCGCACCAGCGGGTGTGTGGCCCAGCGTGAAAATACTTACAACGGGATTGAATACCGCGATCAACGCAACCTTCTCGACGTGCTCATGAAAGCTCAGGGTCTAGAAGTGAGCTACGCCAACGAAGCGAAAATCAAAGGCTTCCTCTTCATTATTGAGATCAACGACGAGGCTCGCGCAGTCACTCCGGCCGACTTGAAGAAAATGGGTATTGAATAATGATGTGGATCGCTGCCCTGTTGATCTCGACATCTGCTCTTGCCGCTCCCCGCTTGGTGAGCGTGCAAGGTAAGTGCGAGATCAAAGTCACTCCTGACCGTGGCAGCATCCAGCTCAACACAGAAAAGACCGCACCCACTTCAGTGGCGGCCCTTGATGAAGTCAGCAAAAAAATCGATGCGGCGAAGGCCAGCATCCAAAAAATGAATCTCAAAGACCTCGAGCTTCGCACCACTCACTTGCAACTTAACCGCCACAATGAGTGGGAAAACAACAAAAGTGTCTTCAAAGGTTTCCGCGCGTCTCTAGGTCTTGAAGTCATCACCTCCGACATTAAGCTCCTAGGTAACGTGATGGCAGAAGCCTCTAAGCTTGGACTCACCGGAACTGACAGCTTCAACACTTTCTTGTCGCTTGAGAAATCACGCAAAGAGTATTTGAAGTGCCTCGACATCGCGGCGATCGATGCCAAGAAAAAAGCTGAGCAACTCGCGAAGACTCTAAGTAATGACATCGGTGAAGTCGAAAGTATCATCGAGTCTCAAACCGTCATGCAGCGCCCTCAGCCGATGATGATGATGGCGGAAGCCAGTATGGCCAAGAGTATGGACGCCGCTGCCCCTTCCATTGAAGTGGGCGATCAAACGTTCAGCGCGTCCGTTCAAGTCACTTACCGCCTCCGATGAATCTATTCACCACCTCCTCTGCACTGAAAGACTATCGCCTCCTCGATAGCGGCGAAGGCATGAAGCTCGAAGAAATTTCGGGCGTTCGTGTTTCACGTCCCTCTCCGCAATCTATCTGGCGCAAACGTCTTGCTAACGATGAATGGATGAAGGCTACTAGCACCTGCAGTCGCACCAAAGAAGGTGGCGGGCAGTGGCAACATCTCAAACCTCTGCCAAAAGAAATGTGGCTGCGCCATGAAGGCAAGAGCGGAGCGATTAAGTGCAAACTCAAATTCACCACTTTCGGTCACTGCGGAATTTTCTTCGAACAAGTTCCAGTGTGGAATTGGCTAGAAGATCAAGTGCTCGAGTTAAAAGCGAAGCTTGGTCGCGCGCCCAAAGTCGCGAACCTTTTTGGCTACACAGGTGCTGCGAGCCTCGTCATGGCGAAGGCCGGTGCTGAAGTCTGGCATGTGGATTCCTCGAAGGGCGCGCTTGAGTGGGGCCAGGAAAATGAGAAAGCGTCTCAGCTCGGGAATATCCGCTGGATGCAAGAAGATGCGCAGAAGTTTTTGATTACTCAATACAATAAGGGTCTGCGTCTCGATGGCATGCTCGCTGATCCTCCGAGCTGGGGCCATGGGGCCAAAAAAGAAGTTTGGGAATTTGAAAAACACATGGCGAGCTTCTTAGATAAGTCGCATGCAATCTTGAATAAGAAAAATGCTTTCATGTTTCTGTCTTCGCACACTCATGGCGTACAACAAGAAGCTCTCAAGAACGTTCTCGCGCAAGATGGCCGGTGGAAAGATTTGAACTGCGGCGACTTGGGTGTGCAGCATGCGAACGATGATCGTGTGTTGCCGGCAGGGCTATTTGCTACGGGGACTTGTTAAGGGCAAATCCCAGTTGCTAGTTCCGTACTTCCACGACATCTTAAATTTCCGAAGTTATCCATTTGAATCCGGCCCATCAAGTACTCAATGTAGATGTCAGCATCATTTATCTCAGCGGCTGAAACTCCGGGCTGAGCTCTTAGCGCGGCCAACTGACTCCGGATGTCTGAGATAGCCGTCACTGAACAGGTGGTTGTGGAAGACACATCAAGACATGCTCGCCCCGCCTGTGTAATTACGTTCATGCGCTCATCTCTAAATAAAGGAGCATAGCGGGCACCTTCAATTCTATTTACGCCGGAGCTAGCGCTGATTGTAGGACCCAAGGAGTTAAACTCCCCTGGTGATCGAGCATCCCCACAGTACATCTGGGCATACCCTCCAAAGCCTCTGAAAGTTGGGCCGAGGCCCCCATGGAAACATCTTGTGCCGGGCTGAATATCCACTTTGTAGCATCGATTCAAACCGTTCTTTTGAGGTAGAGCTGTCACATCCGCTTGATTCATTTCCGACAAATATTCGCGTGCCATAGAAGCACATGGTGTTAACCAAGGGCCGATCGCTCTCGTCCTTACACGAGTCGAATCAAATTCATTACAAGAGCAATAGTCTCCACGGACGGCTTGATCAAAGACAACTTCTCTGCAACCAGAAGGAACATGGAAGGCATGAGCAGTAGAACCCAGTCGGTTTAGCTCGTTACAGTCCACTGCGCGAGTTCGGGTTGCACCTCTCTGTCTTTCTAGGTCTCTTGCGGTGTTTCTAGTTGTTAATCCATTTCTTTGACGAACTGCGCTCGTAAAAGTTGCTCTCAAACGTGTGGCTTCATCACCGGTGATCCCGTGACGAGCGATAAAACTGTCTATCCCCCTCAGGTCGTCATACACATTAAAATCGCTGGCACTGCGAGTTCCGCGTTGGATCTCATTTAAAAGCTCATCTACTGTTGAGCCTTGTCTTCTAGCGATACCATCGAGCTGGGTACGTAAATCGTTTATGGATTCAAAATTCGGCACCTCAGGACTCGTTCCTAGCGAAGGCTGGTCTACCACTTCTCGTCCGACCGTTCCACCAGAAGATCCAGTGGGAACAACATCACCACCTGCGCGAGCAGCGCGTGCGGCTTCATCAGATCCTCCTACCGTTAACGATAGACCAGGCGCTGCTGGAGGAGGACCATTGGGGGTTGCGGCCGTGATAGCACCCGGAGGCACATCACCTAAGAGATTACTGCGGAATATATTGTTGGCAGCCTCCGAGGCTTCTTCGGCGGTCATGCCTGAGTTACGCAAAGCCGCTTCAACACGCTGACGACGGCCAGCAAAGTTACCTGGATCGCGGCCAGAGTTGCCCCAGCGTACTTCTTCTAAAATATCATCGGCTGCGCTGGATGAAAGACGACGGTCCAAAACCTGCTCGAGAACGAGTGTGCGTTGGTCGCCGTTAAGTCTGCGAGCAACACTGGCTTCAACAGGAAGTCGCAGGTTATCAATATCAATACCACGCTCGCGCAACTGGGTTGTGACACGAGGAATTTCTGCGCGTGTAACACGATACTCTCTCGTGCCCGTGACTACAATTTCAGGCTCGACGGCATCATCTGCTGCAGCGACGGCTGGAGTTGGTGTCGCTGGAAGGGAAATATCCGAGTTATAGTCGACATCTCTGCGAAGGCTAAAAGTTATCCGCTCTTGTGCTCCATCACCTGCCGAGCGCTCAACCACTTGAAGTGCACGCTGCTCAGGAGGTAAGTCGGCCAGTCGCCACTCGACATAATCCTCGACTGACTCAAAACGTGTGCCATCAGGGCGAACAACTGTGCCATCTAAGATGTCATCTACTCTGGTTGCCTCGCTTTCTAACCTTTGGACAGTTGCTAAACGAGCACCGGCGGTTGAGTTAAAGCCAGCCATCAGCGCTTGCTCAGACAGTGTGTTGAAGCGACGGATCGCTGCGAGCAAGGCATCCTCACCTTGAGCGATGACGATAATTCGACGTGCCTGACGGTTACCTGCGGCAAGCACTTGTCCAATTCGTGAAGCTGTGTCACTAATGGCCCGAATAGGTCGAGTTGCTGTAAAAGCCGTCCAAAAAGTGCCAATCCTACCTGCGGCCCTCGCTCCAAAGCTGACTGCCGCCGATCCCAGTCGTACGGAAGGTGGAAAGTAGCGGGCAGCATTTCGCGAAACGGATAAAGCCGCTCTCGTGGAAAGACCAACAACAGCACCGACGAGGAACCCCGTTAAAACTTCCTGGGTGGCAATCCCTGCAATATAACCAAACACTCCGCACACCATATTAGTGCGCTGACTGCAATTGGCGCAAGACCAACTCATAGGTGCCAGACAAGTTGAAACATAGGGAGAACCTTCCCAATCAGCGCAACCGAAACGCTCCATGATGGAATTACCTATCGAGTTAATAAATCCACCAAACACGTCACTGGCCCAACCTAGTGGATTGCTCAGGAAGCTATTGACTCGTGGTTCAGTCTGGACTCCAGCCAAGGTAGCCGCATCACTGGAAGCGGCTTCCTCGTCACCAGAACCACCATCACAGTCGTAGCCAAAGAGAGATGTAATTGAGCAGGCCATGTCATAAAACGAATAAGCAAAGCCCGCAAGAAGGGTTGTGAAGCAATTGGTTCCAGTACCAAAGTCGTGAATCGCACTAGGAATGAAAGCACTGGCAAAGTTTCGAACAATATCACCTGTGCAATTTAAGGCACCGCCACCGCCTGTGCAGCTGCGAGAAGCGGCCAAGGCGTCTCCGCCCTGAGCAAGCAATGCGGCTACCGACGGATCTTCTGGTGCAAATTCACACTCCCCGGGAGTGCCCACCACTTGGCTATTGATCGCATCAAGCTCAGCGTTCAGCGCATACAACTGTGCATCACAGTCATAGGCCGTCTCACGGATCGATGTACTGGCCTGATAATGAGTAACGCTTTCTTTATAAGTCCCATCTGCGGTAAAACAGATTTGCGTGAAGAGTTCGGCTTGCTCGTTGAGAAAATACATCCGCTCTTCCAACGCCTGATTGGCGTGGGCCGCAAAGCTCGTCGTAAGTGCGATGAGGAGCCAGATTACTTGGCGCATTTAAAAGTCCTCAGCACGCGCTCTGTTTCTTTAATGCTTTCTGGCTTTGCCGGGTCGCCCTGAAATTTGAGATGGTAAAGAGTCTCTCCACAATTCAGGTAGTACGTTTTCTCCGTATAGCTGCGCAATCCCCAGCTATAGCTACGTCCTGCCACCAACATCGGCTTACCGTCGAACTGCTCAATATTAGCGGGAAGCACTTTAATAATTTTACCATTGCGACCGTGCACATACTTTTTTGTACGCGCGAGATAGTTCTTATCAAACGCCTTTTTCTCGTCTTCTGAAAATTTGAGCGGCTTGGCTTTAGTAGGCATCACTTGCAAGACATCGCGCCGCTCGCCCTTCATCGGAGCAAACATGGTTACTGGCACACCCATAAAATCGTTGGCACTCTGCCACGTCGACGGCACGTCCATCGAAAATGAAAACTCTTTCCACTTATATTGAGCAGCACTGGCATTCAGCATCCAGCAAGCACCTAATAAGAATGTGAGAAACGCGCGTCCCATGGAGTTACTCATCGGTTTTTGAGGATTATCCTATAGATAGACCTGGGGTCTTAGGTGAGAAGCCCAATCCACTAGAATGATAGGAATAAAATGAAGAGAGCACCCTCTCGAGTGCCTCATTAGTTGGTCAGTTTTGTCGGAATTTACTTATGATGCTGGCGATACCACTCACCGATCAAGAGCGCAGTGGCGGTTGAAACATTAAGACTTTCCACCTCACCGGTACCTGGAATCTGCAACAGCACTTCAGCTTTCTTAAAGGCTTCTGTTGAAAGACCGCGGCCTTCAGCACCAATCATAAACAATGAGCGCTCAGGAAGAATCGATTCATAAAGTTTGTCGCCATCATGACTGCTGGTCGCCATGATTGTGAGATTTAATTTTGTGGTGAGCTCTTTAAACTCTACCCAGTTTTCTACTGCCACGATCGCCACAGATTCTGCGCCACCTTCGGCCGTGCGATAGAAAGCTCCGTTCTGCCAGTTCTGTTTTTTACCCATGAGCAAGATGCCCTTCACACCAAAGTGAGCGGCCGAACGAACGATGGCCCCGAGGTTATGCGGGTTCTCAACTTCTTCCAGTGCGAGCCATTGGCCTGGGCCCTTGGCGAGCTCTTTCAATTCCGTTTCACTCACGCGCTTTTTACGACGGATGACCATGCACACACCTTCATGGTGGCTGGCCTCGGAAACTTTCTCGAGCTCTTCATCGGTAACCACATGATAGGCAAGCTTGCGCTCTACACAGTGCTTAACCACATCAGTGAGGAGCTTAAGACGCTTTTCGGCGAGGTACAACCTCACCAAAGCACTGGGGCGTCCCTTAAAAAGGGCCATACAGGCGTTCAAACCATGTATTTTCATCTCAAGAGAGGGGTCAATGGCAACTGGGGCTTTCTTCGTCATAGCGCCTCGTATATCATGCCGCGCACATGGAAAAAAGCCTCTATCTCTCACCTTTTGAGCATGAAAGCGATTTAGCCGCTGAGCTCACCTTCAAAAAACTCACGATCCTTGAGCAGCAGGGCCGTGTCTTTTTGGTAGAAGGCATGAGGAACGATATTGTTTGGGCGCAATCCAGCTGGTTGGACGTGCAAGAGATCGCTATCACCTCGATTGGTGATGCCGCCAAGAAGCTCAAGGCCCTTGGCCGTAACTGGGCCTTGTATTCCACCGGCCATCACCGCCGGGCCGAGTTGATCCAGGAACAACTCCCTCACTATCCCGTGAAACTTATTCCATTCTTGCACCCGCGCCCGAGCGCTCCCATGGGTGGCTGGACGTTGTGGGATACAGATTTGATATATGCCAGCGCTAAAACATCCTCTCAGTATCCGCTGGGCGAGATGAGTTTCCTCGAAGACCAGGTGAACCCACCTTCACGCGCTTACTTAAAACTCTGGGAATTTTTCACCTGTCATTCGCCCCGCCTGCCGCGCGCTGATGAACACTTGCTGGATATGGGAGCGTGCCCCGGTGGCTGGACCTGGGTGCTGCAAAGCTTTGGGGGCAACGTAACTGCGGTGGATAAAGCGCCCCTTGAGCCGCGCATCGCTCAACTACCGAATGTAACCGTGAGAGAAGAAAGCGCCTTTGGCATGAACCCAGCTGATCTGCAGAAAGTAGATTGGTTCTTCTCCGATATTATCTGCTACCCAGCTCGTTTGCTTGAGCTGGTGAAGAAATGGGAAAAACATGGCGTAAGAAATTTTGTCTGCACCTTAAAATTCCAGGCCGAAACCGATCATGAAACCACCGAGCGTTTTGTGAAGGAGCTCGGCGGCAGAGTCATCCATCAGCACCACAACAAACACGAAGTCACCTGGTTTCGAGTCGAGGATTAGATGTTCAAAAGTAGCGCGCCTTTCAAAATTAAACTCTCCCGCGACTTGAGCAAGCACATCAAGCGCGGCAATCCCTGGGTGTTCTCTGACGCCATCACCGAGCGTCCTAAAAAACCGGCGGGCACTCTCGCTCATCTTTACTCTCCGAAAGATGAATTCTTGGGCACAGGATACTACTGCCCTAATATCAACCTCGCCTTCCGCATGATTCAGCTTGGTGAAAAAAAATTTACTTACGAGATGATTGAAGCGCGTATGGAGCGCTCGCTCTCACTCAAGCGCCATCTCCACAAACCTGGTGTGCAAGACTCCTTCCGTCTGTTCAATGGCGAAGGCGACAGTCTGCCAGGGCTTGTGTGTGACATTTACGCCAAGGTTGCGGTGATTAAACTTGATGGCGAAGCGGCCAACAATTTCTGGGACCCCGCTGTCATCGCCAAGTGGCTGATGAAAACCGATCTCAATCTTCACACGGTGTATCTCAAACGCCGCAACAACGAAGACGAGAAAGGCCAAGTGCTGGTCGATGGTGGTGAAGATCTCACACGCCTGCGCTTCCATGAAAATGGCGCGGTCTTTGAAACTCACTTAGTGGATGCCGCCAAGACCGGTTTCTTTATTGATCAACGTGAGAACCGCAAACTCG
>JAKFUR010000131.1 GCA_021732585.1 Bacteriovoracaceae bacterium | reverse complement strand
TCCGGCAAGATAAGCCAGCAGCATGACACCGACGAGTAGTGGCTGTGATTTGATTGAGAGAAATGTTTCAAGACAAAACTTCAAAAGGATTCCACCCAACAGCGCTGAGGCCAGTGACATGGGAATGCGATTCATAATCTTGGCGAAGAGTCCGGTGATGCCGGAAAGGAAAATAAGAAAGGCCGAGAAAAGAAAAGCTCCCGTGACTTCGGCCAGACTGACTCCCGCTAGACCGCCTGCTAAGAGCGCGGCCCCTGGAGTCGACCACGCCAGCAAGACGGGTATACTATAGCGCAGCGATAGCACGAGTCCCACAAGACCCATTCCGAAGCAGAGGGATCCTAGCCAGGAGCTGGCACCTTGAGCATCAAGGCCAAATGAACGGGCGGCCTGGAACACCAAGACCCCCGAGCTAGTGATACCGACGAGCAAGACGATGAATCCGGCAACCACTGCGGAGAGGGAAAAGTCTTTCTTTAGGTTTGTGAGGTAATCCATGAGATCATTATCTTCATAATTTCAAAGCATTGGACACTCATTTTCCGCCACCTTGATCATGGCGGATATTTGGCGGAAATCCTTTCCCGCCACCTTAAGTCACAAAAAGAAGCCAGTTCATCAGACGTCACTGGGCATTTTGCTGATGTTCCCAAGCGCACGATTGAGCGAGATCTCGCCGATCTGGTAAAAACGAAGAAGCTTAAGGTAACGGGTGCGACGAGAGCTCGGCGCTACAGCTAGCTAATTTTCGCCAAGAAAACGCAATGTATTGTTCACGACAGTCAACGCCCCCTCAGTGCCCAAAATAATATCCAGATGGCCGGTGTCATTGAGGATCACATGCTCAACTCCACGTCGACGCGCGAGAGGAATTTGCTGATCAAGCAAGGCCAAGACATCTTCGTCGGCGCTGATCATGAACGTAGGGATTTTGGTTTTATGATAACTTGCGCGCGAGCGTTGCTGGCTGATGGTTTCGTAGTTCACTCCGCTCGCAGACTTGTAACCCTCTTGGCGCATCTGCGCGATACTTTCACTTAGGGCCCGTGGCACATCCGAGACTCCAAATTCGAGCATCGCCACATACTCATCCACTGTCATGTTCTGCAAATTCACGAGTCCTTGCACGAGTGGATTGGAGCGCACCACCCAATACCCAGTGCGGTGACGAAGACGATCAAACGGCAGATCAATGCTGTCTGAGCGATCGCCATTGATGCCAATGAGATTCAGCCAGTACTCAAAGTAATCAAGCCCAGGATACTGTTTAAAGTCGAGAGAGTTCGGGGCCGAAACAGGAATGTAAGCAGCAACCTTGTTCTCATAGCTTTTGGCTTTGGCGATTGAGACGACCACTTCTTGGACTGCGTTGTGGCTTACGCCCGCAAACGCGAGATTCGCCATCATCCCCCCCATGGAGTGCGACTGATAGACGACTTTTTGTTTCCCACTTATTTCATAAGCGAAATCAATGACCGTCGGAACATCAATGGTTGCGAGGTTATGAAAACTGTAGCGCTCGTCGCGTGTATCAAAACGCTCATCGAGCACAACTGAGCGATGTTCTCCCTGTCCATGGCCGCGCCAGTTGACGATAAACACACGCAGACCGGCGAGACGGTAGTGGTCAGCGATAAGATGCCAACCGTTCCAGTTATTGGTGTAGCCATGCATGAGCACGATTGGGCGTGCAGTCTTCATAGGACGTGCACCAGGCCCCAAAAGTTCGAGAACCTTCAGTCCAACATTGTCGCTGGTCTTCACGGTATGAATGCGGTGATTCTTAAAAAGGATTTGCGGAGCAGCAAAACTCAAAGAGCTGGCAAGCAACAAAGCGATAAAAGACATAAGGCCTCACGGGGGTAGTGACTACTTAAGTCATACCCCAACCTGAGTGAGGCCCGCTAGAAAAAAACTTAGGACCATTTTCTACGATAAACCCCACCAGCATCGTATTTTGCCGCTTGGAGTTGAGTATTGAAAACTCGGTTCCGTGGGTCCTGCCCTACTCCCGCAAGGTAAGCCCAGTTGCCCCAATTGCTGCACGGATCGTAGTCGATGAGCTGCTCTTCAAAATAACTCGCTCCCCATTGCCATGAAACCTGCAGGGTTTTTGCGAGGTAGCTCGCGACGTTCTGTCGGCCGCGGTTTGACATCCAGCCGGTGCGGTTGAGCTCGTTCATATTCGCATCGACGAAGTCATCACCGGTTTTAGCCGAGCACCATCGCTTGAAACGCTCATGCTGTTGTTCAAGCGAGAGATTAGGGATCGTTTTTTGTGTAAAGAGTTCGGATCCTTTCTTTTGTGCCACTAAGCGAAAGTAATCGCGCCACAGAAGTTCAAAATATAGCCAGTAGGTCGACTCGTTAGCGCCCCGCTCGTCTTCGTAAATTTTGATCTGTCGGTAAATCTCCCGCGGTGAAAGTGCGCCGATAGAGAGCCACGGTGAAAGTTTGCTCGATTCGTTCCAGTCGAGCATGCCGTCGCGAGTTTCTTTGTAGACCCTCAGCCGATCAAGCTGCCAGAAGTATTCCTGGATGCGGGCCAGGCCGGCTTTTTCACCAGGTTGAATGTGCGGATGAAAATCAAAAAGGCTGTCTATTTGAAACTCTCTTACAGACTTGAGCTCCCAAGCCACTGGAAGCTTCTTGGGCGCAAGAACAGTGGAGCGCACACTCACCTGTGCCTCGACGATTTTTCTATAGTTCGTGAACACCTCGGGAAGATTTTGAATCTTAAACGGCAAGTCGGCATCTGCGAGAAGACTATTCTGCTGAATGCTAATGAGTTTTGCTTTCGTCTTCGTTTGCAACGCTTGCTCTTCTTGCTGTTCTTCATACGTAACAGCTTCGGTATAGAAGACCTGCTTAACCTGATTCTGATTAATGAATTCAGGCAAGTCGCTTTCAAGCAAGAGGAGTTTTCCTCCAAGGCTTGCGATGTCGTCTGTGAATGTTTTGAGGGACTGGAGAATAAATATGCGGCGCTTTGGTCTCGCCCGCAAAAAAGATTTTGAGGGCATCCAAACGCACACTCCCTCGTGAGAGCGCTCCGCGAATGCTGATAGACTAAGATTGTCGTGGAGACGGAGATCGTCACGTACCCAGTAAATTGATCGCATGCCTCATGGTAGCCGCCGAACGCCCAGTGGCCAAGTTAGACAACCGTGAATCAGTTTGGACGGCCGAGGCAAGTCACTTCTACGGAAAATCCTACGCCCGGTAGATTCAGTTTCATAGTCTGAGGCGTTCTTCTGAAATCGATGCCAGTGAAAGAAAGAACCTGTGTTTCGAGGATGTACACCCAGCGGCTGAAGTCGTTGGGGTGAGTGAAACGATAGGCATTGATATGGAAATCGAGGTCAAAGCTCTTCGTCGTGCACGACGAGGCGAAAAAGCCAGCGTTGAAGCGGCTTTGGAGATTGTAGGCTCTTAAATCTGATGCTCCGGCTTCGGGCGATGGATCGTCGCCCGACTTAAACGGCGTAGTCAAGAAACCACTAAACTCTTTCTCATCAATCTTTGCTTCGTAGTTACACTCGATGGTGCCGATTTCGCAGTCCACGGGATTGGCGCAAAAGCAGGTCTGCTCGTTGAGTTGAGCGAAGGCCATTGATGGCAACAAAAGAATGATGGCTATGAGCACTAGCTTCATGGAGACTCCTGCGTAAGTGAGACTCGTCTCTACGATGCATTTGCATTGAAAGGCAAGACAGCGCTCAGTCTTCTTGTTTACAATGTTTGCAGTGTTTTATGGTGCCCAGGAAAGGACTTGAACCTTCACGCCTCGCGGCTCACGACCCTGAATCGTGCGTGTCTACCAATTTCACCACCTGGGCAGGAACCAGATATTAAGAGATTAGATGAGTCTATGGCAATGATACTTTTTGTCAGTTAACGACTCCATTCAAATTGGAGATTGTGGTCCTACAACTCAAAGGATCACTATGAAAAATCTTATTAGCGCTCTGCTTCTCTCGACAGCTCTTGTCGGCTGCAATGACAACTCTAGCTCTGACAATAAAACTCGCGAGCGCACACCTATTTGCGGTGAGACCAAAAGCGCTGCCTGCCTTCCTCGCCTTCACTGGACTCTGCAAACAAATCTTCGCCCGTTAGATTTCAAAGCGACTGTGGCCGTTAATGGTCTAGTCATCCTAGATGAATGTAAGGGCATTCACTTGCGCATGGTCCATGTCCCTGATCATCGCCGCTCAGTGCTGATTGAAAACTGGGACTACGCCAGTGATGACAGTCGCATCCACGTTAAGATTGAAGGCTGGGATGAGACGTGCACTGTGAGCACAGAATTTTACGATAACGCAGATACTCCGATTCAAGTCATCCGCGAAGAAGGCCAACAAGGCCGCGTGGTACTCGACCTCGATCGCTAGACTATCTTTGAGCGCCTTCCAGCACCCAAGCTCGCAGGAAGGCGACAGCTTCTTTCTCACGACTCATGAGAGGAGAACTAGGCGGCATGGTGCCTTTCTCCACTGACAGCAACAACCGACTCGTTGAGAGCGAATTCAAATTTACATACTCCAACGTCGCAGCGTAATCATCAAGGTGTGGCAGATAAGCATCAGGCCCGAAGTGGCAAGAGGCGCAGTGGTTCTTGAAGACGTTATCTTTCACATTCTGAAAATTCTTCTCCAAGCTTTCGTAGTCCACGGTGCGCACTTCAATCATTTCTTCTTTGATTACTTGGCACGAACGATACTCGAGACTCTGCGCCGGTTCACGCTCCGATATGATGGCACGAGAGCAGGCGGCGACCAAAGCGATTAAAACGGTGAGACGCAAGTAAAGCATTAGAGACTCCCTGCGCGGATGCGGTAGATGCGGCCATCATCACTGCTGACATACACCAAACCATCCAAGCCTTGCTTCACATCACGGATGCGCTCATTGAGGCCGATGAGCAGACGATCTTCACAAGCTGTCGCCACGTCTTTTAGTGCCACCAGATTCAAATGCTGAAGGGCCAGCGCACCTGAAACAAATTTATCCGTGAAGAGTTTAAGCTTCGTTCCGCGATAAACCAGCAAGCTCGACGGCGCAATCGAAGGTACAAAATATTTAAGCGGCTGCTCCATGCCTGAACGAGTGGTTTCGCCACGGCCAACCTGACCACCCGAATACTCGCGGCCGTAGGTGATCACTGGCCAGCCGTAGTTTTTCCCTTTCTCGACGAGATTGATTTCATCACCGCCCTTAGGGCCATGCTCTTGCTCGTAGAGATTTCCCGTTTTTTTGTCGTAGAATAGACCTTGTGGGTTGCGATGACCGTAGGACCAAATCTCCGGCAACGCCTCAGGGGTACCGATGAAGGGATTGTCTTGCGGAATACGCCCGTCATCAAACAACCGAATCATCTTGCCGTTGTGCACGTTGAGGTTCTGCGCCAGATCTTGTTGGCCGCGGTCCCCGACTCCAAAATAAACATAACCGTCTTTATCAAAGACGATGCGCGAGCCGTAGTGATGAGACGTCGAGAATGCCGGACGGGCCACAAAGATGTCTTCCCACTTATCAAAGCTCCCTTCGTTCACATCAAGCCGTGCACGGGCGACAGCAGTGGTATGTTTGCCGGCAGACAATCGCTTCGCGTAGGTCACGTAGACAAAATTGTTCTGCGCAAACTCCGGATGAACCGCTACATCGAGCAGTCCACCTTGGCCCGCATCGTAGACCTGCGGGAGATTTTTCAGCAATCGTGCTTGGCCCGTTTTGAGATCAAGAGTTTGAATGCGTCCGTTTTTTTCGGTGAAAATAATCAAATCGTTATTGATGAATTCTACGCCCCAAATAATACCGTGGCCGTCCGTGAGTTTTTCCACCACATAACTGTCGTTGCCGGCCTTGAACTGCATCACAGGTTGGGCATAGGCTGCGAAAGAAAAGACTAAAGTGAGGCCTAAGAAGAATAGGTTTTTCATGCCTTAAGCCTAGGCACTAATCTCCCCAAAATCTAGTAGTTTAGCCTGACATTAAAAAAGAACGTGCCGAGTCATTGCTTCTATGGTTATCTGCTTGGGCATGATGATTTTTAATGTTAAAAAAACGCTTCTTTTGGCCCTCGCTGCAAGCCTTCCTGGCGCAGCTTTGGCCGTCTCCGAGACCCGAAAAATCACGATTCCAACCCAACAAGCCGCTCTTCCTTCACTTGAAACGTCAGCAGTCAGTGCTTACGAGCACCCGACGGCCACACATATTCCAGTTGAAGACATCAGTGCCATCTCTGAAATCATGGATGCAGAAATTGAAGGTGTGACCGAAGAGCTCGATACCAGTTTTCTCACTGCCACCGATCAATAAGCTTTTGCCTCCCCTTTAAATTAGGCCTACCATCTAGCCATGATCAGGCTTTTTATCGCCCTCATTCTCTGTGCCAGCTATCTCGTTAAAGACGGGATGCTCGCTGAGTGGTCATGGGATGAATCCATTCATCACGCTGCTGTTGAGCATGAACACACGGATCATGAATCACACGAAGACGAACATCGCAGTGATGATTGCTGTTTGGCCGCTCATAGCTTTGTGCCTGCGGTTGCAGACACCACTTTTGTTCCGGCGACCACCCCCCTTATCACTATTCATGCTCCTTACTCGGCTACTTATCTTCCGTGGACACTTGCTCCACCGCTCCGCCCTCCGATAGCCTAAGCCCACCGACATTTTCGTTTCTGATTTAATTTTCATTCAAGGGGGATCCCTTGTTAGATGCAGTTATTAAATTTGCCCTTAAGCAAAGACTTGCCGTGCTCGCCACGGCGATTTTGTTGATGGTCTTAGGCACGCGGGAGGCCATCGAGCTTCCGGTGGATGTCTTCCCGGACCTCAATCGGCCGCTTGTGACCGTGATGACCGAGTCCGGCGGGCTTGCTCCCGAAGAAGTGGAAGCACAAGTCACTCTTCCCGTTGAAACCGCACTCAATGGATTGCCGGGACTTTTGCGTTTGCGCTCATCCAGTGGCCCAGGCCTTTCGATTGTGTACGCCGAATTTGATTGGGGCACTGATCTCTATCAAAATCGTCAGCTGGTCTCTGAACGTTTGCAACTGGCGCGCGAAAAAATTCCCCGTGGGCTCAATCCTGTCATGGCACCGAGCTCATCCATCATGGGTGAGATTATGTTTGTGGGTTTGAGCAAAGGCACCAGCCAGCTCACACCTATGGAGCTCAGAACCCTTGCTGATTGGACCGTGCGACCACGCTTGCTGGCGATTCGTGGGGTCAGTCAGGTCATCACTATTGGTGGCGATCTGAAGCAGTATCAGATTCTGGTGTCGGCGGAAAAAATCCAAGGTAAGAACCTCACGCTGGAGGATTTGAAGCATGCCCTTTCAGAGATTGGCATGAACACCACCGGTGGTTTCATCGACATCGATGATAAGGAATATCTGATCCGAGCACTGGGACGAATTGAGTCTTTGGAAGATATTCAAGACGCCTTTGTGGGTCTGCATCTCGGTCGCCCGGTACGTGTGAGAGATGTCGCCCAAGTCGTGATCGCTCATCCACCTAAGCGAGGCAACGGTACCGTTAATGGCGAGCCGGGCGTGGTGATGACTATTCAGAAGCAACCTGCTGCTGAAACCGTTGAACTCACCCGTAGGATTGAAGCAGAACTTTTGGTGTTGAAGAAAAATCTTCCAGAAGGCGTGAAACTTGAGGGCGATCTATTTAAACAGTCGCACTTTATTGAGAATGCGCTAGCGAACGTCAAAGAGGCCCTCTTTGATGGGACACTGATGGTGGCCGTGGTGCTGATGCTCTTTCTCTTTAACTGGCGCACCACTTTTATCACACTCACCGCCATTCCTCTCTCTCTCGTAATTACAGCTTTGGTATTTAAGTTTTTTGATATTGGCGTGAACACCATGACTCTCGGTGGTCTAGCGGTTGCGATTGGTGAATTGGTGGATGATGCGATTGTAGATGTGGAGAACGTTTTCCGGCGTCTCAAAGAGAATCGTCAACTCAAAGAGCCGCGCTCTGTTTTACGCGTGATCTATGAAGCCTCGAGCGAAGTGCGTAACTCGATTGTATTCTCGACGATTATTGTGGTGTTGGTGTTTATGCCGCTTTTTGCTTTGGATGGTCTCGAAGGCCGTCTCTTTGCACCGATGGGTTATGCCTACATTATCTCGATTCTCGCTTCACTTCTCGTTTCACTAACTGTTACTCCGGCCCTTTGCTATTTCCTTTTAGGCAAAGAAAGTGCTCGCGAAGAACGTGACGGCGCTTTTGTGCGCACACTGAAGAACATCACAGCGAAGATTCTTGAGCATACCGTCGAGCGCCCTAAGATGATTTTAGCGGGATGTACCGTGCTCTTGCTTGCAGCTTTGAGTCTGGTCCCCTTTATGGGTCAGGACTTCTTACCAGCTTTCAATGAAGGCAGTGCCACTATTGGTCTGGCGGCGAGTCCAGGCATCAGTCTGACCGTCTCAGATAAGAAAGGTCGCGAAGTTGAGAAGGCCTTACTAGAAATCCCTGAAGTCAAAAGCACCGTGAGACGCGTCGGTCGCGCTGAAATGGATGAACACGCCGAAGGTGTCCACTGGAACGAGATTGATGTGGATTTCCACAAAGAAGGCCGTCCGCGCGAAGAAGTCCTGCGTCTGGTGCGTGAGAAGATCAAAACCACCTGGCCTGAAGTGGCGATTAATCTTGGGCAACCCATCTCGCATCGTTTGGATCATATGCTCTCAGGCACTCGGGCGCAGATTGTCTTGAAAATTTTTGGCCATGATATTGCCGAGCTTCGCCGCGTGGGTGGTGAGATTTACCAGAACCTACAAGACATTCCCGGTCTGGTGGATTTGCAAGTAGAGCCCTTGGTGCAGATTCCGCAGCTTAAAATCTTTATTGATAAAGAAGTAGCCGCGAATGCACGCTTGAGCGCGGGCACCATCGCACAAGACCTCCAGGATCTTCTGAACGGCGAACTGGTAGGCCAGATGCTGGAAGACCAGCGCTTGGTAGGAATTGCTCTTCGCCTGGATGATCAGACACGCGCCGATCCCTTGCGCATTGAAGCCTTGCCGATCAAGCAACTCCCTACAGGTGAACGTGTGAAGTTGAGTGATGTGGCGAATGTGTATCAAGGACACGGGCCCAACATGATCAACCGCGAGAACCTGCAGCGCCGTTTGTATGTTTCGGCCAATGGTGATGGCGTGGATCTTGGGAAGCTTGTCGCTGAAATCCAAAAGCGTCTGGAGAAAATTCCTTTGAGTGAGGGTTATCATATTGAGCTCGCCGGCCAGTTTGAAAGCCAGCAGCGATCAAGTAAGAAGATGGTGTGGCTGGGTCTGATTGCACTTTTGGGTATTTTCCTGGTGCTTTTCTTTCATTTTAACTCGTCACTTTTGAGTGCGCAGATCATGCTCAATATTCCCCTCGCTTTGATCGGAAGTATCGCGGCCATTTGGATAACAGATCGAAGCTTCTCGCTGGCGTCTCTGATTGCTTTTGTGACCTTGTGTGGGATCGCCTCACGTAACGGCATTATGATGGTGTCCCACTATCTGCATCTCATGGAGCATGAAGGTGAGAAGTTTGGGCGTGCCATGGTGATTCGTGGAACGCTTGAGCGACTCGTACCGGTGCTCATGACTGCACTCACCGCCGTACTGGCCTTAATGCCTCTCCTTTTTGCTGCGGGAGAACCGGGCAAAGAGATTTTGCATCCTGTGGCGGTGGTGATTACTGGCGGTCTTTTGACTTCGACCTTGCTTGATCTTTTTGTCACCCCAGCTGTCTTTCTTGCTTATGGTGAGAAGGCCGCTTTGAATTATCTTAAAAAACAAAACCAATCAGGAGAATTACTATGAAATTTCTTATCCTCGCTCTTTGCCTCTCTCTCAATGCTTTTGCTCATGATGAAGGCCACGGCCCGGCAGTAAAAGAAGGCGGCCTTTACGGCGGGATCTTGGCTTCGGTCATGAAAGAAGCGGATCTCAAAGGCAATCACCATGCCAAAGCCACAGTTCACTACAAAGCTGAATTGATCCGCGCGCAAGACGGCACGCTCACACTTTACTTCCTCACGCCTGACATGAAGAAACATGATCTCACTGGATTTGAGAATGAAGTCACTGTGAAAATGGAAGTGAAGAAAGGCGGCAAATATACTTACGTGGGAGAATTTAAACTCACGAAGAAAGACCATCTCTTCAGCGGAAAACTTCCGGCAGTGCGCACTCGTCCCTTCAACTTGGATATGTTTCCCGTCGTCAACAAAGAGAAGCTGTTCATTGGCTTCTCGAACTTGGACTAGTCCATGTTGATACTTATGCTTATGGGGGTGCTACACGCAGCCCCCCTGCCTTATCAACAACTGCCTGAACTTCTCACCACCAACGGTGAGTGGCGTAAGAGCCAATCGCTCTTGGAAGCGGCGGAGTCTCGTCGAGGCGCGCTCAAACGTTCTTTCTTACCCACACTCATGGCAAGAGCTGGACGTGAGAGTTTTACGCTCGGCCCTGGTAGCGGTCGCACGCAAAACTATGCGACGCTGGAAGCCTCGATCAACGTTTATAACGGTGGTCGCGATCAATACTTAGATCGTGCTCGTGAGGCCAGTTATATGGCGGGTATGGCCGATAGTGATGATGTTCGCCGTCATGTGCTCTCGCGCACCCGCGAGTTGTGGAATGCCTGGCGCCACCACCATGAAGCGGTCAAGATTCTGCAAGAGACTCTCAAGACGAATCAAGACCACTTGAAGGCCGCCGACAAGCGCGTGCGCGCAGGACTCACCACGGAAGCCGACACTTTGGATTTCCGGCAGTACGCTCTGGAGCTTGAGCAAGAGTTGGCCCGCGAGGAAGAAGAAGTGGACGACCATGGAAAACTCTTGGCCGCTGTGCTGGGTCTTTCGGAGCTTCCTTCGCTGCCTGAGAGCGGGGCTCACGCTCATGACGATAATCTTCTGACTCTGCCCTTCTCGCCGGAGACGCATCCTAAGACGCGTGCAGTTCTCGCCGATGCGGAAACGCTCAAGGCGAACTCAATACGCTCGAACAGATGGTGGACACCACGAGTGGATGTGTACGGAGCGCTCACGCATTATTCCGATCGTCAGCAGTTTTTTGATAGTGCTGCTCAACGAGAAGATATGGCGGTTGGGGCCATGATCACGCTTCCGCTATTTGATGGCGGCGAGGCACGTAGAGAAACGCAAGCACTCGAGCATACTCGTCGCGGTGAAGAACTCTACGCCACTCAGCTCAAGCGCGAGCTGGCGGCGGAGCATGAGAAGGCCTTGGTGCATGTGAAACTCACGCATAATCTGCTGCATAAAGCGGCCGAGAGTAAAAAGCTGGCGGAGAAATATATGTCGCTGACGCTTTCTGAGTATCAGCGCGGAGTTAAAAACTCACCAGACGTGCGTGAGGCCAATGAGCGTTTGGCCAATGCGCGTTTGAGTGAAGCGCAAACACGCTGGGATCATGAAACCGCACGGGCAAATTTGATGGGGTTATTAGGCAAATGAATTTTTGGATGAAGACACTTATCACTGCCGTGATCATCGCCTCGGCCAATGGGCTGATGCGCTGGTCACCGAAAGCATCGGCGGCTTTGGTCGCTTTGCCATTGAGTTCACTGATTTATTTAACGTGGCTTTGGAATGACACCCGAAACAACGTGACGATCGCCACGGCCTCCATGGATATCTTTCGCATCGTGATTCCTTCTCTGCTGTTTTTCCCTGTGCTCTCAATGGGCATCACAAAATGGGGCTGGTCATTTCCAGTCGCGATGACAATAGCAAGCGTGGTAGCGATCGGTGCCTACGTAATGCAAAGAAGCTTAGGTTGGGGCTGACTTAGAAATAGTATTGCAGAGACAGTCCGCTCTCAAGGGGGCGGACTTGTCTTTCTATCAATTGTTGCGTGGTGAAAACTCGCAGGGCCCAATCAGAATTGAAACTCCAAGAACCAGCAAGATCCAGCTGCCAGGGAAAATCTCCCTCGCTGATGCCCCACAATCGCTCGACAGTGCTGAGAATTTTCCAACGCTCCCCTGCCAGCCCCACTAAGCCTCGCGCGCCTGCGGCCGAAGTCAGATGATAGGCGTACGCACGCGTAGACGCAAAAATTCCCAAGACCACGCGCTCATTTTGCAAGCGCCAGGAAGTCCCGAGCCCTCCATGGAAAGCGCCCGTGATACATTTCTCACACAGATTTTCTGCGCCAAATTTTAAATACCAACTGGGCCGCCAACCAAGCTTATCCCAAGGGTGCAGCGAGACCACATCGGCCAGAGTCACTTCACGCAAGAAAACTCGCCCCTCCCGCTCATCAGCACTCATACGCAAGACATCCAACTGACTCCAGCGCTCATGCCCTTGATCATTATCCAGCAAATCATGCTGCGCCAGTCGCAGCTCCCCTCGGCGAAAGCCATCGCCTTGGGTGAGTGCTAAGCGCCGCAGACCATGCCCTTGATCAGGACGATTACTGGCCGGTGCTACGACAACTTCAGTTGGTGGCGTGGGGTCTTTCGCGCGCTGAGTGAGCAATTGATGGTACGCCTCTTTATCGCTCTCGCTCAGTCCTTCTAAGCGTTCATTCAAGCGAAAGCGTTGTAACTCTCCATCCATTTTTTCCGTGGATGTCTTCGGCTCGCCTCGTGCCAGCCACGTCTTTCTGAGCGATGGCCTAAAGACTGGTTCGCCCAGCTTGCCAGCTTTTTGCAACACCTTCACGGTGTCGCCAGGGATAATATAAAACGGTGTACGCTGAGTGAGCTTCCACGTGGGATCGGCCGCTTCTAATAAACGCATAATCTGCCAAGAGCAGTTCTCATCAAAGAAGTAATAATCAAAATGAGTACTCGCTTCCAACTCCCACAGATGTGCGAGCAAGAGATCAATGGCGGGTGCGGATAGATTCACGGGGTATTCCCATAGATCGCGTGCTTCACCGTGATTGTACTCATTCACTTTTATGAAATAGGGAGCGAGCGAGTAATGACCTTCATAGCCGCCGAAGACTCCGAACAAAGCAAACTCCACACCTCCGGCCTCACCCGTCGTCGCTGCGAAGTTTACTACGTAATCCAAGAGGGCCTTGCCCTCGCCTGGGCCATTCAATCTAAGGAAGGTGTGTCCAAACATGGAGGCCGGATTGTTAGGGTAAGCTGTGGCAAACACCAAAGAAATTTTTGTGACTGGTAGTCCCTTACGCCAGCCCTCGTAATCCGGACAGTCCACGGCAGGAAAAGTGTGGCCTTCTTTTTCTAAAAAAATTTTGCGCGCAGGAAAGACACAGGCCGCGGGTGCTTTGATTCGTCCGTAGGTTTTCGTGGTGCCTTGCAAGGCCTTGATGGTGGCCTCAAGCTCTGCTTGCGGATTCGTTTGTCCATCACGGGCAAGAAAAAATCCCGCGCCGTCGGCTTCGCTTTTATATCCTGTCAGCGTTTTTTGGTAATGAACAAGATTGAGCCAGGCGGAAGATTCATGAAGAGAAGCCCGGGCGGAATGTATCCACCCGGACAAGAGAAGAAAAAGAATCAAACTAGATCATGGCGAGATTGTCACACGATGCAGAGATCGGCGACGCTTTGAACTCACGGCCAAGTCCCTTCAACATTTCTGCTGGAGTTGTTTTCGCAGAAGAAAACATTCCGCCGTAAGACTTCTGCGCCCACTGCATGAATTGAACTTGTGCTTCCGGAGAGCAGCCCAGGACTTGTGCAAAAGTCGCGAGGTATTCGCCTTGGCCTGTCGCCATTTCATGACGAAGCTCAGGAAGATTCGCTTCAGCGTAGTAAACCGGATACATATCGCGCTTCACGATGCTGTGCTGTGAACAGCCTGAAGTACCGGTGGTGATCCCGAAAAGTTGTGAAGAGAATGAATGGTTGGTGGTGGCGCGAAACAACGCCGACACGATTGAGTTTTCTCGCCAGATCATAGAGCCCAAACCACAGCCCGTACTTGAATCGGCGCGTGCGATGGCAATGGATGAAAGCATGAGAGCGATGATGATGAGAAGGCGCATGTCCACTCCTTGGATATGTTTTCTCTATTATCGTCGGCCTTGAATAAAAGGCAATAACCTGAGTTTTTTGCTTTCCCCTCGTTATTTCTTAACCTCTCTCTCATAATAGCTACTTCACCAAAGGAAATTCTATGTTGCGCCTCGTTCTTCTCGCTTTGTTTGCTGTGGCCTGTGCTCACCCGCCTATTCCCTATAAGCCAGGTGGCGCCATGGACGCCCAGATGACTGGCTACAAATATCCCCAGACGGTGAAGTATTTCAAATTGAAGACACAAAAGCATGATCTCAAGATGGCCTACATGTTTGTCCGTCCTGCGAAAACCAACGGCCAGACTGTCGTACTGATGCATGGAAAGAATTTTTCTGGTTATTACTGGCAACCCACCATGAAAAAACTTTTGAGCGAAGGCTATCAAGTCCTTGTCCCTGATCAAATCGGCTTTGGTAAATCTTCCAAACCCACGCGCTACCAGTATAGTTTTCAAGCTCTCGCTCTTAACACCAAGACTCTCATCGATCGGTTGAAGCTCAAAAACGTGACAGTCGTCGGTCACTCTATGGGTGGCATGCTCGCGACTCGGTTTGCTTTGATGTATCCGGAAATGGTGAAACGCCTTGTGTTGGTCAACCCGATTGGTCTTGAGGACTGGAAACTCATCGTTCCCTACAAAGGTGTGGATGCCACCTACGCAGCTGAGCTCAAACAAACGCCGCAGACTCTTAAGGCCTACCAACAAGAAGCCTACTACGACGGCCAATGGAAACCCGAGTATGACAAGCTCATAGAACCGGCCATCGCTCAGACCAAAGATCGCCACAACTTTGTGAAGCTCGCTTGGACGAGTGCTTTAACGTCTGACATGGTCATGACCCAACCTGTACTTTATGAGTTTAAGAAACTCACTATACCGACCTTGCTCATCATCGGGACTCGCGATCGTACAGCACTTGGTAAACAACTGGTGAGCGAAGAGCTTCGTAAAACCATGGGCCAATATGAGACTCTTGGTCGCAAGGCCAACAAGTCGATCAAAGGTTCTAAGTTGGTGGAGCTTCCAGGTGTGGGTCACATGCCACAGGTTGAAGCTTTTGATGCTTACATCAACGCGTTGGTAGACTTTTTACCACGAGGGTAACTTCCAACATTTCGCTGTGGAGTTTACGAGAGGCCGCTTCGTAGAAGAAAGGTGGGTAACTGTCTTTGATCAAGTACGATAGCGGTTTTCCAGCTTCGTCGTAGCTCGCTCCGTAGATCAAAATCGAGTGCCCGTTGCCACCATAGGTAACGGGACGATTGTCTCGAAGGGCTTCACGAATCATAGCAATAATTTTGTCTTGAGACATCTTATAGGCTTTTGTCTCTGGACGAGCGTCTGGGTCAGGATGATCCCCCCAACCCTCTCTACTTCCCGGTGCGAAGGCCACCCAGATTTGTCCACTTAGCAATTCATCAGCAAGCTCGAGGGGCCCTAAACTGCGACCCTCAACGTTTGTGATGGTAGGCCATGCTGCAAAAATCTTATCGATTTCAGTGTTGATGTCACTACTTTGGGCCGCGCGGTAAACGCTGTCGTAGCGGCCATCCACACCTTTCACGATGTCAGTGAAGTCTGCAAAAGCAACTAGCCCGTGACGACGAGCAAGTGCCAGAGCATCCATCGGGGTGCCTCGCTCCGACATGAACTTATC
>JAKFUR010000033.1 GCA_021732585.1 Bacteriovoracaceae bacterium | reverse complement strand
CAGACGAATGATTCGACGGAGAGCATCCTTTCGCTCAGTATCGTTTTCATAAACCTGGCGATACGCCTTTGCTGCGGCAACTTTTCCAGTATATGTACCGAGCGCCAACTTCTCTTTGGCAAGCGCCTGAAACTGATCAGCCTTTATAGTATCTTTCACATCGAATGGAACAGGGAAATTGATCATCGGATCAATAGGAACTATCTTTGAAACCTTCTTAGCCACCGGTTTGTCTTCTGGAAACAGCACCGCCAAGAGAACAAGAAGTAAGACGGCCACAAGTACAAATTTCTTTCTTCTGCCCTGAGACTCTTCTTTTTCTTCGTCTGCAATTCTCTTCGCCTCTATGGAATTCTCTTCATCAATGATTTTTTTCTGCTCTCGACGACGAGCTTCTTCCACTAACTGCTCTTGTTGCATCAGCTCTTGCTCAGCTCTTTTCCCTTCGTCTTTGACCTTAACCTTGAGCTCTTTGATTGAAATTGCCTGAGTTGAATCGCTATTGTAGTCAATCTTCTCTAGTGCATTTTCTTTGGCGCGAGCATTCTCACTTTCTTCTTTTTTATTTTTAATTTCTTCAGCGCGCTTTTTTTCTTCTAGGGCCTGTTGGCGCCATTGCTTTCCAGCAGGAGTGACCACCGTTCTATCTTCTTCTGCCGATGGCGCTGGTCTTGAGCGAATAACCGTTTGAGCATTATCATATTCATCTGCTTGTGCCTCTCTGGCAGAAGCAGGGATGTCTAGCTTGACGTCGGCCATGGATTGCTTAGGAGGGGCGGGTTCTTCGGTATCTTCTTCGAGTTGTGAAACGCGGTAATCAAACTCACGGAAGGCAGCCGGGTCAATCGGTGGTGGCGTAATCGAAACCGATGAGGCTTCTTGTTTGCTGGGTAGTGTTTCTACTTCAACGGCCGGCTTTTCTTTTATCGCTGCAATTTTTTTAGCCGTGAGATCAATGATGAACGTGCCATCACCAGCGCTCAACTTGTCTGATTCGTTTTGCCAAAAAGCAAAGGTATCGAGTCTTAGCCAATCGCCTGCTGGAAATAGCTGGCAATCCTCGGCACCAATAACGTGCCCCTTATCCTTCATTTCAAGGATTTGCTCGGAAAGGAACGGACCTACGACTCGTCCGGATTTGAGACGAACCCTATATTTCTCCATACCTAGGAATTATAAACTGAATCGATGGCGCACGGTGAAAAACCATTTCCGCTCAATTTGATCAGGCTCTAGCGCTTAAAGGCGTCTGCAATGATTTTATCAAAAACCATGACTCCGTATTGCATGTAAACAATCAAGAAAAGCCAAGAAAGGAGACGTGCCTTTCGAATGGTTTTCACAATACCTACAAGCCCAGCGGTATAGAGCAGAATAAGTGCAATGGTGAGTATTTCACCTGCCCAATCCGGACGTGCCTGTAGAAAGAGGTGCTCAAAGACAAAGAACTGGAAAATCACCAGAAGTCTTAGGAGACCATATTTGTGATAGTTCGAGCTCGGATTAATGTCGTGATACGCCATTAACATTAAAAACTCGGCTGCAATCATGGCAAGCCACAGACCCAGCTGGTCATTTGTATAAATCAGGGGAAGCATTGGCCATACGACTGCTAGTGGCCAGCGCGTTTCCCAGTTGGGGATTTTTGCAATAAGAAGCACAGAGCTGAGGGCAAACCCAATATGGTAAAAGTAGTTTCTCCAGTTTTCACCAAGATCTGGTGTGACGTAGATCGCTGCCAGCGGCAAAGATAAGAGCAGAAAATCCGCAAGCCCTCTAAAAAAAAGCAGGGAACGATGACTTGTAAAAATCGTCTGGGTTCGGCTCAAAGTGCTCATGACGACTGCTAATAACAGTACGGAAGCTGTCATAGTGACCGCCGTCTTTTCTTAACGAGAAATGACAGCACGAGGGCAAAGCTTAAGACCGCCACAAAAATGCAAATGAAGGTGATGCGATGGCGCTCAACATTTCCAAACATCGGGCGGTGGGCGGCTGTGACGATAACACTTTGAAGCCAAACCATGATCGCGATGTACATGCAAAAAATATTCCGACGCATGAACAGACAAACCATCGCGAAAAGTGAAGGAACAAAAAGTAGCAGGCTAGCGTCGATCATAAAGATTCTTCCCCACCATCCAAAGTACAACAATCGCCAGCAACATAAAGGCTTCGCCATTATCCAGCATTTCGGTGGGTACGCTTTCGGTAGGAATTGTCACGTTTCCTTTGTGTAGCGCGAGTAGCCAGTGTCCAAAAAAGAATGCAAGAACTACCGCCCAAATCAGAAGATGAACGCTCGCCCTCTTCTTTTGGTGAGTTAAAACTTGATCTCTACTGTGTGCACTCAAGGCGGCGTATACGCCTAGCGTGCTTAAGGTCATGATTGTGAAAAAAGCCGGATCCATATCGATAGGTTGGGCATTAAAAAGAAAAAATATATTGAACGCGGTGTACGCCAGAAAACAGATCAGCGCCGCCAATCGATGGTTTGAAAAGAGTGCTCCGAGTGCAAGCAGATTAAGAATTAATGAAAGCCAGTACATCTAATATCACCAAAGATTTAATAATGAGTGCTGTCATAAGACAGAACTGCGCAATCCACCAAAAGCGACGACGAATCCATGCACGACCTAATACAACGCGAATGAGTCCACGTACGGCGACCACCGCCGCCATAACAAAGGCAAATTCAGTCAAAGAATCAAAGCGTGTATTTGATAAAAAGAAAATCGCACTCACGGCCCAACCGCACGAAGCGACATCTTCTAGTGCGGCCAGAATTGAAGGACGTGATTCACCAGCAAACATAATATAAAAAGCGATCAAGGAGACGAGTCCCCAGGGATGTCCGCCACCCAGCTGTACTTCTGCTGTGCCGAGAATAATCAAATGAATGAGCCAGAAATGCTCGCTATCAAGCTTAAGTGAGACATTTTCCCAACGAGCTGGAATGTAGAACTGAGCCGACTTGCGCAAAATTTCAATCACAAGGAGCAGCACCCAAACCAGAACCCAAAAGTTCAGACTGAGATACTGTGGATAATAAAGAGTCCAGGCCGCCACACCATACTTCGTCGTGAGTGCTGATAACCGTGCCAAGCGAGCTAAAAATGATTCGTGTGTGATACCCGCGCGGCCCTGGATCTGTTCAGCGATCCAAAGAGGCCAACTTCTGACTGCGAGTCCCCCATGGCGACTTGTCCAAGGTGAGGTGCGAATGACATGAACAATCACAGCAAGTGCTGTGACGATCGAAAAAAATACAAAGGAGAATTCCGTTAATTCATTCATCGCCGAGCTTTTTGAAGCGCACAAGCAACGACACAAGAATGATGAATAAGACGACTAACGAAACGGGTTGTCCCCATTCACCGGCGAGGTTTCCACCAATAGGAACGAGTAAAAGCACAAAGTAGATCACGAACAATAAAAGTAACTGATCGAGGGCTTCAGCTGAAATCAGCGGCCCTCGACGTTGTGAGGTGAGGTCAGATTCTTTTTTTAGACGAACAAAAGCGGCCGGTATAACAAGCAGAAGCAAGGGGAGAATGAGAACGAGAGCTTCGTTGCCCAATCATACCCCTATTGTAAGAACAGCTTCGCGCCGCCTGAAAGTCCCATCAACCCGTCCCAGAAAATTCCCATCATAACGACTGGAATCGTGAGTGCGACGATGAGTACACGGGTAGAATCAGTAAAGCCTGCCACTGGTTCAGTTGTTTCAGCTTTAGAGAACACCATCTCCTTGATGAGCTTCATGTAGTAGTAAAGACCCACAACAGAGTTCAAGGCAGCGATGAAAGCCAATCCGTAGTATTTCTTCTCAATTACAACTGAGAGGATGTTGAACTTCGCTACGAAGCCACTGAACGGCGGCATACCAGCAAGCGAGAACAATACGATCGACATCATGATCGCCATCACCGGGTGGCGATAAATCAAACCGCGGAACACGGCTTGGCTGTCGGTGCCGTAGGTGTCATTCAGCACTGAGGTGATCCAGAAAGCAACAAGGGTCATGAACAAGTATGCCATGCCGTAGTAAATGATGGCGCGTGTGCCCACTTCATTCAATACAACAACACCCATGATCATCATCCCAACGTGGCCGATGGATGAGAAAGCAAGAAGACGCTTCACAGAATCTTGGCCGATCGCTGTAACGTTACCCACTGTCATGGTAAGGGCGGCAACTACGTGAAGGAGTCCAACCCAGGACACAGAAAGCGCGCCATCTCCCGCGAAGAAGAGGTGAGACACTCGAATCAACACGGCCATGCCCGCCATTTTAGGAACGATGGCAAAGAAAGCCGTCACTGGAATAGGAGCACCCTGATAAACATCCGGGCTCCACATGTGGAAAGGGAACGCGCTGATCTTGTAACCAAGACCGGCGAAGAACAACAAGAACGAGGCCATCAAGAAGATTTGATCCGCACCTTGTAACTCAGCCACTTTCGGCACGATCTCAGCGAACTGAATTGATCCTAGCATGCCGTAGATGTGGCTCATGCCGAAAAGCATGACACCTGCAGTAAGACCGCCGTAAAGAGCATACTTCATACCGGCTTCGGTCGATGTTGAGTCTTCGCGTTTAAGCGAAGTCATGACGTAGCTCAAGATAGAGAGAATCTCGATACCAAGATAAAGCGTGAGCATGTTGTTAGCGGAAGCAAGCAACATACCCCCAATCAAAGTGCCCACCGCCATAACAGCGAATTCAGACTTCAAATTGCTATAGATATCTTTTGATGAGTGCGCGAGCCACAAGGCACCGAGTGTTCCCAGCACCATGATGAGTTTCATCAAGGTTCCGAAAGAATCAATCACAACGGCGTTGTAAAACGCTGCTGAAGGAGCCGCACCCAGGTTCATAATAAGCAGGCCAGCTGTCACAACGAGACCCAATGTCGCCAAAAGATAAACCTTTGTGCGATCAGTTCCTTCTTCGTGGTGCATGGCCTCAGCAACAAGCAAAAGGCACATCAGCACAACGCAAACGAGCTCGGGCGCGTACAGCTGAACAGATAGTTTTAGAATATCGATCACAAAGAACCTCTTAGTATTTAGACAACAAATCTACTAACTGGCCCACAGACGCTTTCATAATGTTCAAGATCGGCGATGGGAAGATACCGAAGACCACGACACAAATGCACAGTGGCACCATGTAAGCGACTTCGCGAAGATTCATATCGTCGTACTCTTTCACTTCGTCGTTAACTTCACCGAAGAACATGCGCTTGAAGGCCCACAAGAGATAAGCAGCACCCAAGAGCAAACCGATCAACGCGAGAACTGTCATGGTTGTGAACTTTGGATAGATACCCAAGAAGATCAACGCTTCAGAGATGAAGCCTGACAGGCCCGGAAGACCCATTGAAGCGAACATACCGATAATGAAGATGATTGAGTACTTCGGCATCTGAGTATAGAGACCGCCGAAACCTTTCGTGCCGTCTGGACGAACAATCCAACGGTGGTGAGAACGCTCATAAAGAACACCGATGAGTAAGAACATCATCGCTGTTGAAGTACCGTGGTTAAACATCTGCAAAACTGCACCGTTCATACCTTGTGTGTTCATCGCTGCCATACCCATCATAACAAAACCCATGTGCGAAACAGATGAGTAAGCGATGAGTTTCTTGATGTCGTCCTGGGCCATGGCACAGAGAGCACCGTAGATGACTGAGATCAAACCAAGCACACCGATGATTGTTGAGTACTCAACAGACGCGGCTGGGAAGATCGGGAAAGAGAAGCGCAAGAAACCGTAGGTACCCATTTTCAAGAGTACGCCAGCGAGGATAACCGAAACCGCAGTTGGCGCTTGTACGTGGGCATGTGGCAACCAAGTGTGGAACGGGAATACTGGAACCTTGATCGCGAAGCCGAGGAACATCGTCCAGAAGAACAAACGCTCGAACGAGAAGTCCGTTCCAAAGATATGAACTGTCATATCTGTGAATTTTCCTCCGTGCATTGCAATGATGTCGAAAGAATCAACGCCTTTGCCTGTCGCGTAGTAGAGGGCGATGATACCTACCAACATCACGATTGAGCCGAAGAAGGTATAGAGGAAGAACTTAACAGCTGCGTACTCGCGGTTTTCGCCGCCCCAAACACCGATCAAGAAGAACATCGGGATGAGCATGACTTCCCAATAAACGTAGAACAGGAAGAAATCAAGCGAGAAGAAAACGCCAAACACTGTTGATTGCAACATCAAGAGGAGGGCGAAGTAGCCTTTCAAGTTCTTTTCAACAGTCCATGAAGACATGATGCAAAGGAAGAAAAGGAGACCGTTCAACAAGGTCATCGGTAATGAGATACCATCGATGCCGAGCTTATAAAAAATATGGAATTGCGAAATCCAAGGCAGCGTTTCTGTAAGCTGAACGCCTGGAATACTTTGGTCGAAATTGGCGTAAAGCACCAACGTTAGAGCAAAAGTAATGGCCGTAGACACAAGCGCTGTCCAGCGTGTGGCGTTGTCATTGCCTTTTGGAATAACCAAAACTGCAAGCATACCAAGAATGGGTGCCCAAAGGATCATGGATAGAAGACCGTTCACGTTATTCTCCTCGCTAAAACCTAAAAAACTTCAATTATAAATTAATCGTCCAGATGTAACTCGCCAGAGTGAGAATCAAGACTACAAAGTAGAATTGGATCTTACCGGACTGCACGATGCGCAGGACGAGGTTAAATAAGTTCACAGCAACGCCCGTTCCGTCGACGCCAATCGCATCAACAACAACATCATCAAACCAACGTGAGGCACGGAAAGCTACGCGGTTAACCTTCGCCCATCCGTCGATCGCAAAGCGGTCATAAACACCCATATCAAACCAAGCCAAGAAGCGGTTGAAAGGGATCATGCCTTTTTGAATCACGACTCCAACGTAGAAATCGTCGAAGTAGTAACGATTTTTCAGTGCAGTTGTCCAACCAGAGAAGGTGTCCGCTAATGGTTTCACTGAGCCCTTGATGTACATCAAGAAGGCCAAGAAAATACCGCCGAATGCGATGAAGATTGATGCGATCGCACCGATGAGATGCGCTTTGTGGATGCCGTGCTCATCACCGGCCGCCGGGCCGACGTAACCCGTTTGATGTTCGTAAACAGCCTTAGGCAATTCTGCTTTTACGCGTGTATCTACCGCCGAGAAAGGCTCGCGTGTGCGACCTACGAACCTCTCAACTCGTGGAGCTTCCACCAAGATCTTGAACCATTCTGTTTTTGAGCCGAAGACTTTGCCAAATGATTGGCCAGTCAAAGTACCGCAGTACCAGAAGCCCAAAGTGAAAACGGTTAGGATTAAAAGAGGAACGTTGCTGTTAAAACTAATATGCTCCTCATGACAATGGTCATAGATATGATGATCGCGTGGCTTTCCGAAGAAAGTAAGGAACATCATGCGGAACATGTAGAACGCGGTGAGGAAGGCGCCAGCAAAACCAAGAATTGGCACGATTGCCCAGATTTTACTTTGGCCTGCGAAGACACCCCAGAAGAGTGCATCACCTAAAATTCTGTCTTTAGAAACGAAGCCTGCAAAGAACGGAACACCAGCAATTGCCAACGTACAACACATCATAGCGATGAAGGTGTAGGGTAGCTTCTTGCGGAGGCCGCCAAGCTTTGGCATTTCTTGTTCGTGGACGGAGTGAATGATTGAACCTGCAGACAGGAATAAACAAGCCTTGAACACAGCGTGAGTGATCAAGTGCATGAATGCAGCGTTGTATGAACCAACACCAACCCCCATGACCATGTATCCCAACTGAGAAATCGTTGAGAATGCTAGAACAGCCTTAAGATCAGTTTGAACAAGGGCAATAGTTGCGGCACCAAAAGCCGTGATCGCACCGATCAAAGCGATGAACTGTGTGAGTTCACCGGCCACCATTAATGGATATGTGCGAAGAGAGAGGTACACCCCGGCAGCAACCATGGTGGCCGCGTGGATGAGAGCAGAACATGGCGTTGGTCCCATCATGGCATCCGGCAACCAGACTTGGAGTGGGAACTGAGCCGACTTACCAATAGTGCCCATGAAAACACAGAAACCGGCAAACGTAGCAAGGCTGATGCCAAGAACCTGCTGACCGACAAACTTGCCTTCCGCGATGGCGGCATAAATATCAACGAAATTCACTGAACCGACGAGCTGCCAAATCGCCACGATACCGAGCAGGAAGAAAACGTCGCCCACACGTGTGGTCATGAATGCTTTTAATGAGGCGTCGCCGGCTTTTTCTTTCTCGTAGTAAAAACCAATCAAAGAGTATGAGCAGAAACCCATGAGCTCCCAGAAAATGAAAACCGAAAGTAGGTTGTCCGAAAGAACCAAGCCCAGCATGGCGCTGGTGAACAATGAGACATAAACGAAGAAACGCCCGTAGCGCGGATCATCATGCATGTACCAGGTTGAGAAGAGGTGAATGAGTGTGGCGACACCTGTCACCATGAGCAACATGATGGCGCCCATGTTGTCGATATAGATCCCCATGTCGACCTTAAAGGTCTGGCCGCCAGCCGAGAGATCGAACCAGTTGAACACTTTGTGGATGTAGTAATCGGTGGCGAAGGTGCTGCCGGCGAAATCTAAGAAAATACGCAAAGAAAAAATGAACGAGATAAAGATCGCCAAAACGGCAAGCCAGTCACCTTGGCGTGGAAGTTTTTTGCCAAAAAACGCGTTGATAACAAACGCGAAGAAAGGACAAAGAAAAATGGGGGCAATGTTGCCGATGCTGTATTCCATAGCTTAATTCCTCAACTGCGTGGCTTCATCGATGTGAATTGTTTCTTTTAGTTGGAAGAAACGAATAACAATCGCGAGTCCCACTGCGGCTTCCGCTGCCGCAACGACGATAATGAAAAGAGCAAAAATGTGGCCATCGAGGTTGTTGGTCACAAACTTCGAATAAGCCACAAAATTCAAAGCCGCTGCGTTCAACACGAGCTCAATCCCCAAAAGGATAGCGACGATGTTCTTACGCGCGATCATGACCATGAGGCCAACCACAAAGAGAATCATTGAGATAACGAGATAAGACGCCAAACTGATCATGACGTTCTCCTTATTGCTTACGTGGGCGTGCGATAATCGCAGCGCCTACCAAAGCCCCGAGCAACAGCACCGAGGAAATTTCAAAGGACAACACATGGTCTTTGACCAAGAGGTGACCGATCTTGTTCACGGTACTTTCGAAAGCACCGTCGTTTTTTAGTTTCGACATCGTTCCTAGACGGCTCAACAATTGAATGTTGGTCAGTAAGAAAACTAAACCGACGAGGCCAGCAACAGCGTAGGTCCATGTGTTACCCATCGTCGGAGCAAGACCCATGAGGTTTTGCGCCTTAGAGATGAAGTCTTTACCGCCGGTCAACATCACCGCGAACAACATAAGGATCACAACGCCACCGACGTACACCATGACTTGAGTCACGGCGACGAAGTCAGCACCCAGTGTGGCGTAAAGACCGGCGATGCCAATCAATGAGCCGAGAAGGAACACACATGAATGCATGATGTTCTTTGTCGTTAAAACTAAGACTGCACACACAACTGTGAGCAGAGCCGACATTACAAAAAGAGTATTTAAAAACATCACTATTCCTCAGTGTCCAAAAATCAGTTGAGCAAGAGATTGACCCTTGAATGCCACCATCCAAACTGCGCAGCCAACAAGATTGAAAATCGCGATCGGAGTTAGGTACTTCCAGCACACAGACATAAGGTGATCCACGCGTAGACGTGGAAACGTCCAGCGGGCCCAAATGACAACGTAGTAAAGCATCAGGGCCTTACCGACCAGGATTGAAAGCTGAACAAATTGAATAGGAAGGAAATCGATGCTGATATGGAAAGGCAGATTGTAGCCGCCCAAAAACAGAGCAGCAGCCACCGCGCTCACGACAAATACTTCAATGTATTCAGCCAGTGCGAAGAAACCGAAGCGCATGCCGGTATATTCAGTATGGTAACCCGATACGAGCTCTGATTCTGCTTCCGGCAAGTCGAATGGAGCACGGTTGGTTTCTGCCATCGCGCCGACGAAATAAACAATGAAAGCAAGAAATGCGAAAGGGTTGTGGAAAATGAACCAATTCGTGATGAAGCCGGCCTGAAGATCCGTGATTTTACCGAAAGACATGCTGCCTGAAAGCAAAGTGATCGCGAGCACAGAAAGAGTCACAGGAATTTCGTAAGAGATAATCTGCGATGCTCCACGCATACCGCCCAACATAGACCACTTAGAGTTCGAAGCGTAGCCGCCCAAGAACACACCTACACCCACAAGAGATGAAATCGCGATGAGGTAGAAAACACCGACATTTAAATCAGTAAGTGTGAAGCCTGAAGAAACCGGTAGAACTGCGAGAGTGGCGAATACACCCAAAAGGCACATAAGAGGTGCGAGATAAAAAAGAAACTTATCCGCCGTTCTCGGCATGATGTCTTCCTTCATCATCATCTTCACGCCATCAGCAAGAAACTGAAGCAAGCCATAAGGGCCCACGCGGTTTGGACCCATGCGCATTTGGATATCAGCTGAGATCTTACGTTCAGCGTATGTGCCTAGACCGCCGATGGTAGCCGCCACAGCAACAAACACGACTGAAAAAGTAACAAAAATCAGAATTGTGAGCAGAAGTGAATTAGCCCCGAAAATATTCGTGAGGTGATCAAAAAACTCATACTGAGATAGAAAACTTACGACTGTTTGATTCATGCTGACGCCTTTTTAACTTCTTTCGCTTTAACGGCGACAGTGGGCTGATTTCTGCGAGCAGAAACCTGGTAACTGCGAACCCAATCCAAATCACCTTTCTTCCAGCAGTACACAATCCCGGTAACGAGGATTCCGATAAAGATCAAAAATTCCGTGAGGATGAAAAGGCCATGACCCTGTTGAACCATCTCACTAAAGACAGTTGCGACCGGGAACATGAGCACTGATTCCACGTCGAAAATGATGAAGATAAGACCAACTACGTAGAAACGTACGTTAAAGGCAGACCACGCTGAACCCACGGCTTCTTCGCCGCATTCATAGGCGGTGTCTTTAAGAGCTGTTGGTTTCTTGGGGCTAAGAATTACGGAAGCAAAGTGGCCGCCGAAAAATAGCACCACCGCAGCTGCCATCATGATAACAATGGGCATCAATCCATCGATTTGCGTGGTTGTCATGGAGGTCTCCAGAGAGAAAAACTTTAATGAAAAAACACCTTTACGATACAAAAGATGTTGAAAAGAGCAAAGATGTTATTTTGGCGAGCTTAAGGTAGATTGCCTCTCAAATCACGACGTACCTTGGACAAAATTTAGTGAACCCGTTTGGTAGTTTAAACAATCGCATCGAGCAATGGCTGCAGCATGGCCAGGGCGAGATGTTCATTCGTGGCATTTCACCGAGTGCCTGGTGTTTCATCTATTCTGCCTCTGTGAATAGACTTTTTGCTTCACGGCGCAAGATCGTTGTTGCTGCGAGTCCAGAAGAGGCTGAAAAACTTTGGGAAGAGCTCAAGCATCTACCTAACGCGTTGTTTTATCCCGGACTAGGACACTCACCTTATACCAGTATTCTTTCTTCCGAGTCGGCCCTAATGCAACGCTTCCGCGTTCTTTCTTTGCTGACGCACGACCCCTCACCTTGGATGGTGGTGACATCCATTGATGCTGCTTTGTTGTACATGCCACCGCCAGAATTCTTTAAAGAACATGCACTCGAATTGAAAGTCGATGACATCATCGCGCCCCAGTCACTCGCAGAAAAACTTGTATCATTGGGCTATCGCTCAACGCCTTCGGTAGAAGAGCCCGGCACATTCACTCGTAAGGGCGAAATTTTTGATATCTATCCACTAAGTGATCGGCCGGTGCGTCTTCATTACTTTGATGATCTCATTGAAAGTATTTTAGTGATGGATCCTGAAACACAAAAATCTCTGCCCGATGCTAAACTTGAACGACTTTTGCTTTCCCCGGCGCCTGGGATTTTTACGCGAGAAGAATTTCATTCACGCTTGCGCGAGAATCTTCCGCAACCACAGCCGCAATTTAAAACTCGTTACGACATTCGAAAAAGTATTTTCCAGCAGCTTAACCAGGGTCTGTTATTCGAAAATTACCCGGTCTATGCCCCGCTGTTTTTTGCAAAGGCCACTCCACTCGCGGCTTACTTCGACAGCAATACCATTGTGACTGAGATCGGCCGAAACAATGCACTTCAAGAGTGGGATACTGCTCTCACTCAGTGGCGCGACGAATTTGTCGCTGAAGCCGAAAGAAATGATTCACCTGTCGTTCTACCAGCGCCAGACAAGCTTGCCGCTGAAAATCTGCAGCACAACTCCAAACATGTTTTGGTGGTAGAGACGCTCGATATCACTGTCGATCTTGACGATAAAATCAAGAATGATCTGCACTTAGGCATTACATCGCTGAGAACACAGATTGCTCCTAAAATTCAGGGCAAAATTGGCACTGTCCCTGACAATAAGTTTGCTTACATTAAAGCGATGCTCGGGGCACTTCGCGACGAACTCCGCCTGGGTGCCAAACTCATGGTCGTGCCTCGCAACGAAACTTCGCGCCAGGAGTTTGAATTTCTTTTGCGAGAAAACGAACTACCCACCAGCGGTGACCAGGTTTCTTGGACTCAATCCAATCTCGCGGAAGGTTTCTATTATAGAGGTGAAAATCTTTGGGTATTAGGTGAGTCGGATCTTTTTGCGTCTAAGCAGCGAAAAGCCAAAAAAGCGACAACTACCAACCCCGACCTCTTCGCTGAACAACTCGCGACGTTGAAAGCTGGTGACTACGTAGTTCACCGTGATTTTGGTATTGGACTTTACCGCGGCCTCGAAAGTCTCAAGATCGGGGACCAAGAATCGGACTTTCTCGTCTTGGAATATGAAAATCGCGACAAGGTTTACGTTCCCGTTTACCGACTCAATTTAGTTCAAAAACATGCTGATGCTACATCAGGCGCGAAAGTCGCCAACCTTCAGTCAAAGAAGTTCTCTGAGCAAAAAGCCAAGGCCCGTCTCTCTGTTAAGAAACTGGCCTTTGATCTTTTGCGAATGCAGGCCGAACGCAAACTGGCGGGCGGTTTTCCATTCTCGGAACCAGATCATATGTTCCGTGAATTTGAACTTTCGTTTCCCTTTGAGGAAACTCCCGATCAACTCAAGGCGATCAACGATGTGCTTGATGATATGCAAGCGCAATATCCCATGGATCGTCTCGTTTGTGGTGATGTGGGCTTCGGTAAAACAGAAGTGGCCATGCGGGCGGCTTTCAAAGCCGTACTTGATAAAAAACAAGTGGTCGTACTCGTTCCCACAACTGTCTTAGCACTCCAACACTTCCACTCTTTCCGTCGTCGTTTCCAGAATTTCCCTCTCACCGTTGAAATGCTTTCCCGCTTTAAAACGGCGAAAGAATCGGCTGAGGTTGTGCGCAAACTGAAAGAAGGGACAGTTGATATTGTCATTGGAACTCACGCCGTCCTGGCCGACAAAATTGAGTTTCAAGACTTAGGTCTTGTGGTCATCGATGAAGAGCATCGTTTTGGTGTGAATCACAAAGAAAAACTTAAGGTCCTAAAGCATGGCGTAGACGTGATGACCATGACCGCCACACCGATTCCGCGCACCATGCAGATGGCCTTCATTGGCGTGCGAGATATGTCGATTATTCAGACCGCGCCGCCACGTCGCCAGGCCATCAAGTCCTACATCATTAAAGAAGATGATGTGACGCTGAAATCGGCGATTGAAAAAGAACTCGGGCGCGGTGGGCAGGTTTTCTATGTTCATAACCGTGTTCACGACATAGAAGAACACGAAATTTATCTCAAGAAACTCGTGCCTCGCGCTCGCATTACAGTGACACACGGACAAATGCCGGAAAAAGAACTCGAAAAGCGCATCAATGAATTCATCGAGCACAAGAGTGATATTTTGCTTTCGACGACGATAATTGAATCAGGCATTGATATCCCCAATGCCAACACCATGATCATTGATCGTGCGGACACCTACGGACTCGCACAGCTCCACCAACTACGTGGACGAATTGGACGGTCGGATCGCAAGGCGTATGCGTACTTCATGGTGCCCGAAAATCGTTTGTTAACAGAAGTGGCTACTCGTCGTCTACAAGCACTCCAAACTTATGCCGACATGGGCTCAGGTTTCTCATTGGCTTCAGCAGATTTAGAAATCCGTGGAGCCGGCGATATTTTGGGTGCTGAACAGCATGGCCACGTTGATCAGATCGGCCTCGAGCTTTATATGGATCTCTTGCAAGAGGCCGTACAAGAATTGAAGGGCGAGCAGCGCACTTCTTCACGCAACATCGAGATTCAAGCTCCGTTTAATGCGTTTATTCCGAACAGCTATATTCCGGATCACCCTACGCGACTCAAGTATTACAAACGACTTTCTAACGCACAGACCCTCGAGCGCCTTGAAGAACTCAACGCTGAGATGGCCGACGTTTTTGGTCTCATACCCAAAGAGCTGGAATCATTATTTATTATTCTACGAACGCGTCTTTGGTTCCGTCCTGTAGGCGTGCGCTTAGCGAAAGTTTCTGGCAACACCGTGACACTATTTTTTGATGCTGAGGTGCTGGAAGGAAATGAAAAACTTCGCGACAACATGCTGAACGTCTTCATGGGTAAGCCCAAACTTTACAAGATTAATCCCGATGCCTCTGTTCAATGTTTTTTCAAGGAAACCGTCGGTCAGCAGATGCTGCTGGAGTTCGCGAAACATGTTGCGGGCCAAATTGGGGCATGATACCGTTTTTACTAGTACTTTTACCGACGAGGACGTGTATGAAAGCAGCTTTTTTGGCCTTGGCCCTAATTACGACTTCAGCGTTGGCGCAGACTGCTGCCAACGACGCGGTAGCCACCGTTAACGGAAAGAAAATTACCAAAGCGCAGTTGGAGGAGTACCACCAACAAAACTTGCGTTTTATTTCTCAGCGCAAAATCACTCGCGAAGTTTCTTTGGATGATTTGATCAATCGCGAATTGGGCATCCAAAAAGCACGCAAGACTGGCCTGGATAAGGATCCAGTCGTTATGTCGAAGATGGAAGACATCCTTCACCACGCACAAATCTCTAAGGACCTCGAAGGCGAGCTTAAAAAAATCACTGTGACTGACGATGAAGTTCGTAAGTACTACGCCGATAACAAAGAATACCGCACGGCTCACATCCTTTACCGTGTACGCGTAACGCCTACTCCTGAAGAAGTTAAGAAGGCTATCGAGCAGTCAGAGTCGATCTACGCTGAAGTCAGCAAGAATCCAGATTCTTTCGCCTCTCTTGCCAACAAGTATTCTCAATCTACTGCGGCCCCAGTCGGCGGTGACCTTGGCTTTCAACCGCCAACACGTCTTGCTCCTGAGTACTATGCAGCGATCAAGGGCCAAAAAGTTAACTTCATCACGCGCCCGGTTCGTACGCAGATGGGTTACCACATCATTAAAGTTCTCGGTGTGAAGGACTTCGATCAAATCGACAAGAACCTGTACAAAAAAGTCATCTACGATCAAAAGCGCGACGCCATCCTTGCTAACTACGCCAAGGCCATGCAGAAGGGCGCCGACATTAAGATCAATAAGAATCTTCTGTAATGTTGCCTTTAATTTTGACCCTTCTCCTGAGTGTGAGTTCATCTCACGCTCAGGACAAACTTTTAGATAAGATCGTAGCTGTTGTGAACGGACGTGTTTAT
>JAKFUR010000149.1 GCA_021732585.1 Bacteriovoracaceae bacterium | reverse complement strand
ACAAACAAAGATACGAGTTGGCTCGAGAACTACGTCTCTTTGGCCAGCGGACACACGATCCAGAAAGATAAAAACGCGCAGGACTTCTCCGGCGGATTGTTCCTCACGATCCTTGGCGTCGAAGCCGAACAAAAAAATCACGGCGAGTTCGAAGCAACGACCGTACGAGGAAATCTGCGCGTACTGGGTTCGAGCCAGCAAAACAGTCGTCTCAATTTTTTTCTTGGTCAGCGAAAGACCAAAGGCGACGACGTCGACGAGTCCTGGCAGCAGATGGTGAGTGGGTACGAAGCCCAGCTCTATCTGCTGAACCAACTGGGCGTGAGCTGGGCCCAGACTTATCTTTCATCAGACAAGAACGACGACGACGAGACGCTTAAAGGTCACGAAGATCGGCTGGAAGGATTCTTCGAGTACGGTGCCTTTCGCTTGTTCGCGCGCTACACTTGGTCACGCCTAAAGACGACAGATTCCGACTTCGAGCCGCGCATCGAGGCACTCACCTACGGCCTTACTTTTTTCTTTTAGTCATCGGAGACACTCATGAAAAATCTTTTTTTCGCAATCCTAATTTCTCATTCAGCGATGGCCCAGAGCTGGGAAGCGGTCGGCAGCGGGAGTCTCGTCGAGCTCTACACCTCAGAAGGCTGTTCTTCGTGCCCACCCGCCGACGCGTGGCTGAGTGGGCTCCGCAACCGCCCCGAGCTCTGGAAGGATTTCGTGCCGGTGGCATTTCACGTGGACTACTGGGATGGCCTCGGCTGGCCGGATAAGTTTGCCGTGCCGGCCTACACACAACGCCAGCGCACTTATGCCTCGCTATGGAAAACATCTACCATTTTTACACCGGCGATCATCATTCAAGGTGAAAACAGAGGCGCCGTCGCGCAAATCTCACGCGCAAAGGAGTCGCTCAAGGCGACGTGGGACGCAAACGTGTTGGTGGTCACGGGCACTCCGAGCAAAGGTGCCGTCGTCAACGTCGCTTGGCTCGCCATGGAAGTCTTCACCGATGTGAAGCGCGGCGAGAACGCCGGCAGCAAGTTGCGCCACGACTTCATCGTCTTAAAACACCAAGTGCTTGGAGCGCACGAAGAATCCAAGAAGTGGCCCCTGACGATTCCGACCAAAACCCCCGCTCCCGTGAAGGCGCTCGTGGTTTGGCTGGAAGTTAATCAGCGGCCGGTGGTGGCTGCGGGTGGCTACTTGAAGAGCGCCGCGAACTCGCCGTAGCCTTCTTTCACGAGGTCTTCTTTCGGTACGAAGCGCAGCGAGGCGGAGTTCATGCAGTAGCGCTTACCAGTAGACGCGGGCCCGTCGTCGAAGACGTGCCCCAAATGTGAGTCGGCGATCTTGGAGCGCACTTCCGTGCGGACGCCATAAAGAGAGGAATCGGTCTTGTAGGCCGTGACACCTTTCGAGATCGGCTTCGAGAAACTCGGCCAGCCCGTGCCCGAGTCATACTTATCCAATGAACTGAAGAGCGGTTCACCTGACACAATGTCGACGTAGATGCCGACTTTTTTATTTTCGTTGTAGATGTTCTTGAAGGGCCGCTCCGTGCCGTCTTCTTGGGTGACCTCGTACTGCAGAGGGGTCAGCTTTTTTTTCAGCTCACCCGACGAGGGCTTCTTAAACGACGACGGATCCCAGGCCTGGACAGTGAGGGGAAGCATAAGGACGATCAACCATTTCATAAAAAGCCTTTGGTTTGGTTTTACATCTTAACGCATAAAAGACCTGGGTTGTGACAGAACATTAAACTTATTTTCCTAGTTTCAGGGCTTTCCATTTGTTGCAGTCGACTGCAACAGTAAGATTCCTATCGCCACCTGGGCTAAGCTCTTAGTACAACTGACGTATGAAAAACATCCTGACTCTTTTGATTGCTCTCCTCTTCTCTATCCCCGCATTGGCCTGTGCTAATCTCGCCGGCGTCTATCCACTTTGCCGATCAGATAGAAACATTCTTATGGAAGGCGTTGACCTCACCGTCAAGAAGACGGACACGGGATTCAGTTTCTCATTTCTTCAGGATGGATATTCTGAACGCTCGGAAGACGTTTTTCACACAGACGGTTTGCAAACAACTCGCGCGTGGACCACAGAAACGGGAGCTCAGCTGGTAGAAACAAAGACCAGCTTCTGCCTTGGCAGTGCCATGATCGTTCAGCTCCACATCACTCGCGATGGACTCAACCATGTGAAGCGGACTTCACGTTACATCCGCCGTGGAAATCAGTTGATCCAAGAGTCGCAGGGTTTCGTGGGAAGCATGGCCTTCACAGACCGCCTCATCTGCCAGTAACCCTTACCCGTTGCAATCCTCTGCTACGCTAAAATAGTAGCGATTTCATCCACCCGTTCCAATATCGTGTAACTTCCTGGCAACCACATACCAGGAGCTCACATGAAATTTCTTTTGACCGCTATGTTTAGTCTCTCTCTCTTTGCTTCTTCAGCACAAGCTGCGAGCGTTATCTGCGAAGGAGCAGGCGGCCTTCAGGCCCAGTTCCGCATCAAGGCAAAAACACTCACCGTGCTCTATTACGGCAACTCAAGTTTCGGTGATTTTAAACTGATCGCAAGCACACCCAAAAGACTGACCTTTTATAAAAAACCCCACAACAGCAACAATGGGATTCCCCTGCTCATTAGCATTCCTAACGAGTTGACGACCGGAGCGGAAGGAACGAAGGCGAACGTGTCTATATCGGTGACCCCGTACAACACCAAAGAAAGCCTCAGCTGCACGGTCAGCAAGCCGGGCCGCCAATACTAATAAAAAGGAATAACTTTATGAAAACTTTTCTCGTCTCTCTCGCCCTCTTCGCTTCAGCTTCGGCCTTCGCAACGGAAGCCAACCAGACTCAAAGAAAACTCATGTGTAACGAGCTCGTCGGTGCCGGCCAGCTTGAACGCTGGGAACTCAACATCTGCGTCCAAGAATACGAGGTGAGCGTCCTTCGCAAGACGGCCCTGTCAACCACACTCGGATTGTACGTTCAGCAAATCCTGCCAGACGGCCAAGGCGGAGAGCTGAGCGTCTACAAGGTCTGCGAGCTGCGCTACAAGGGAACAGCTAGAAGCCCTGTCATCGCACGCAATGGACTGAAGTGCCGGATTCATTAATGCAAGGAAGAAGACTGCTTTTAGCATCAGCTACGTAGTTCCATGGCATGCACCTACCAGAGTGTTGAGAGTTTAAACTATGAGTTCACGGATATCGTTTGTGAAAACAATAAAATTGTTGGGACCTATAAGTTCGAAATGTAGCGGCGAGGGGTGGTATCTATTAAAGGAAGAAACTGAATGACTTTAGAAATGAGAACCGTCTGTGAGAAATGTAGCGCAATCTTGAAACCTGATTCTCGGGATATTTTCATCTGTAGCTATGAGTGTACCTTCTGCAGAACTTGCGCTGAAAAGATGGAGTGCATCTGCCCTAACTGCAAAGGAGAACTCGTCCGTCGTCCTGCAAAAATATAGAAAACCACTTACGTAGAGCTGCTTATTTTCATGGAGGTGACTCGGGAAGCTTGAGTAGAAGTTCCAACTGACTCAACTCACTGAATTCTCAAGCCCACATTCCCGACAACTCAGCTCCACCTTGTCCCCTCTTATTATTTCAATAATCTGCCCGATAAGAATACATGACAAAAATTTTATCATTTCTGTTTCTTGCATTGATGTCTTCTCAAGTTTTCGCGGTTGCAAACATTAGCCAGGAACTTGAGTGCCATCGCGCGATTCAACATCTCTCAAACCCGCGGACTCCTGCAGCCAATTCAATTAGACCGCAAAGCTTTGAGCTGCAAGACAACTCGGTTGTTGTTCCGGCCGATAGGAATGGGAGAAGAAGTTTTTATGTTTTCACTGAAAACGAGATTCACCATTACTGGGCGCCTAGAATTCCTTATCGGAGTGTTCCGGTGATTGGAAATCCAGATGCCACTTCAACAAAATATTTCGAAGTAACCTTCCAGATTCCTGGCAGACCTGCTGCTCAGTTTGAATATGAGCAAGTGGACACACCAGAAGGCGCTCGATACATTTTGAGTCGTGAAAATTCAAAATCTCCTGCCCAATCGATACCGCTTCAAGGTGGAGACCTTCTTAATGATGAGACCCGAGAAGTGCTAAGAAGCCTGTTAAGAAATCGTGTGGCAAATACTTTTCATCAATTTACAGAATACGTCCCAGAGAGTGTCAATCCCGCTGATGTGCATGAAACAATGGACGCGCAATATCAGATCGAAAACTACAAGAACGCACTTAAAATCTGCGAGAATGTTTCAGGGCTGCGCGAAGCTGTACAACAAGAATTGGAAAAGTTCGCGCTACGTGAGCTAAGGTTTTCGAAGAGCCAGACTCAAGACGCGGGCACAAGAGCTCGAGAGGCCAATAGAAGGTAAATTCTACTTCTGTAGCTCTAAGTTCACGTCGCTAGACGTCGCTCGTCGGCATGCGCGAATATCGAGGGTTTAAAGACTCACATCGAATTTAGAGAATGTAAGAAAATTAAACAACTTCTCCCCTGTCTCCGATCAGTAAAGGTGAATACTTTTATTGTCCTGTTTCTTTTTTTTCCCATCCTCGCCGCTGCTTCTGACGGAGTCGGAATCATCGTCAAAGTGAAGGATCGAAAAAATGTTCACGCAATCGACAAGATCGCTCATAGCCTTGGACTCAAAAAAGGCTACGTCTCAACTCACCTCAACTATCTGCAATACCAGCGCACGCAGGCGTCTGGTAACGTCGAAAGTTTTTGTGAAAAGTTCAATCGTCATTCAGACGTTGAGCTATGTGAAGTAGACCAAAAAGCGAAACCAGATGTAACCACTTGTGATGATCTCACAGACAGTGCCATCGTCGAACTGAGCAGTGCTGTTCAAGCTGCTCTAGGCGGCTGTCGGCTTTACACCGAGCTGGCGGGAAGTCCCGTCAACCCGACTGGAGCTACGCCTTTCTGGGCCCAGGAATATACTGGAGCAGATCTCGTCAGAGCTGATCTGCAAGGAATAACTTTAGCCCGAGATCCTGAAGCATTGATCGATGTGTTGGATACAACCAACAATAACCACGGGGCTGAAGCCGCAAGCCTGATTGCATCACCTTCTCCCGTGGGTATCATTCCATCAAGATCAGAGCTCACGGTATTTGATCTCATGACTAACAACGGGTACATTGAAAACTACGACCGCTATCGAGCTCAGACTGCAACCCCACCTCAGTACATTAGCAATTCCATGTCATGGCGAGACAGTGAAGTGATCTCGGATGTCGTTTCTGAAATCTCTCGAATGGGAACCGTTTTCGTAACCTCGGCCGGTAACGATAGCACTGAAGTAGATGCCATCAAGGACCAAATTGCAGACCAGATCGTCATCGTAGGAAGTAGTAGGCCCGACGGCATGCCCTCAGACTTTTCTCAGTATGGACCAGGTGTAGTCATTTCCGCCCCGTCTGACCACAGTGTGCTGGCTTTTAGCAATGGAGCTCCCTCTCTCTTTGGAGGAACCAGTGGCGCAGCTCCCCAGGTCACCGGCGCTCTCGCCGCCTTTACTCTCATTTCGGATTATGATCTCACTGTTACTGAGGCCCATAACCTTCTTAGAAAGACTGCCATCAAACTCCCTCAGTCCTATACCGATCCCGCAACGCATGGAGCGGGCAACCTTAACGCTTACAAGATTTCTCAGATCGCTCAACGCCTCAAAGCAAACTGCGCCCAGGAGTCTACAGGCCCGTTAAAACAAGCATGCCTCAGAAGAGAGCTGGAAAATGAAAACAATTTCGTCTTCCCCACGGCAGACCTATCAGATGTCGAAGCCACCTTCCCGCCGTGTTTTTCGGGCCGCACTTCAGGCAGCAGCTCTAGCTGTCTTGAGAAGACCGAGGCGCTCACTCGCTTGAGAAGAGAGGCCTTGCTCCACCCGGAAAATCCATCTTTGTGGAGGGCCATTGCTTGCGTCTACCGCCAGGAAAACTACCCTACGAATGCGAACTACTACCAGCTCGTCGCAGATTCAGTAACAAGCGAAGGCGCTCAAAGGGCCTATGCTCAGTTTGTCCGTAGTGAAAGATTTGATCTTGAAGAGGACAGACAAATGCTCATTGCGTTTGCAGGAACGAATCCCGCATTTTTAATGAGCTTAGTTGACGAAGGTCAAGAAAACGTAGTCTTGAATCTTATCTTCCGAGGAGGCAGTCGTTTGCTATCCTCCACCCAAGTGATCCACAATCTTTTAGATCACGCACGAACTCGGCAAATTGATGAAGCAATCCTCGCCTACCTTAGGCGCAGCTCCAACGGTGAACGGCACCATGAAATCATTTCGCGTATGATCAGGGAAAACCAAATCTATATTTTTGATCTGCTCAGAACCCTCGAGGATCCCAAGTGGGGAAACCATCCGCAACTCGCACAACAAGTCGTCGAAGCGACTTTGGCGAAAGATCCGAACGCGAGGAATACACTTGTTTATTTCCTCAACAGGGAACATTGGAGAGTACATCCACAGCTGAGTGAACTAAGGGCCCGCCTTGAGGCACAGAATTAATTAACACTGGCCAGGACGATGGTCTTATTCAAGATCCGCTGGCTTCAGATTCCAGCCGCACTTGGGATTCACGACTTTATCCAAAAACTCTTGGTCAGTGGCGTGTAAGCCGTAAGCACCGAGATCGGGATTGGTGGCATTGGCCCAAATAAGGTTCTTGGCGACGTAACAAGTTCTCCCACGATAAGTGAGCGTGGCGTCTTTGATGCGCTCATTCTGATTGAACGACTGAGTGTAGATGTGTTCAGGAGTGCCTGCACGACGATCCACACGGATCATGATGCCGCGGCCATTGTAGGTATACCCTGCGAAGCGACGAGCATGGCGACTCGGATTCATGTCCATGGGTGCTTCCACCATTACTCCGTCGATAATTTCGCCAGTACCGGCGTCAACGTCAATGGTCTCAGTTGTTGGTAACTGGATACGGCGAACTTCACGACCGTCAATTTGCATGGCCTCAATCGACGGAAAAACTTTTCTTGGGAGAAGCACAATCGTGCTCTCAAGCAGATCGTGCGACATCGAACCAGAGATACCGGAATTTTCAGTGATGGAGATATGCATGTTTTGCGAATGGCGCAGGGGAAAGTGATACCGGACTGCGCGGTCTGAGCCGTACTGACCTGTACGAGGATTCACGCGGTTCTTCGTCGCATTCACGAACTCGAAACCTGCTACGTTTCCATTACGGTCGATGTAGGTCGCTTGATTGCACAACTTCTCAATCTCGATGATGGCCGGGTAATCCGGGCGAGGCTCACTTCTCAACTGGCGTGCTCGCTCACAGTGCTCCGGCGCGACCTTCAGCGAACCCATGCCTCCATCAGCAAGACTGTCGTCATAGCTCCCCTGATTCTCTGGGACATACTCAGTCTGCGTGAGCTGACGGAACTGCTCTTCGTTCGCCATAGCGAATGAGACAGAGCCTAAGAAGCTGAGGGCAAGGAGGGTGGTTTTCATACTCCAAGTGTGCCATGGAAGCCCAAGCGCCAGAGGAAGGGTGAATCTTTTATAGGGGATTTGCGTCGACTGAATAATAAGCCAGGCCCTCAGCTTGACTTATTTCGAGGAAGTTCAAGCCAAAACCTCATAATGACTAACCCTATCCTCTTGTTACACAAAGACCTGCACAGGTTTCGTGATAGTCCCGATCTTACATCGTATTTTGTATTAAAATTACTTGCTTCAGATCTCCTTCTGCACACATTTCGTTTTTTAGCGAAGGATTGCCGCCCAAGCAGCAGCAGTATTGCGTGATCGTCACTGGTCTAGTTATTTGTCTTGGGGGTTTTGAGGCTGTTCTGAGTTCGGAGATTTTTTTGAAAAGCGTAATGCGATAATTACACCTCCCAATAAGCCAAGAGATGCCACGGCTTCAGTCGCATGCCCCTTGGCTACCATGAATCCGGCGAAGCCAATAAACAAAACGGCGACTGCGCCACCTACAAGCATTCCAAACTTCTCGCCACTGATCACCATGCCATGCATGCGCTCATTGGATTTAATGACTTCAACATTGATCGCTTTATTTGTATCAAGGGCCTGAGCATCCATCTTTTCACGATGGCGATGAACCTCTTTCTGCATATCCATGAACTGCTGGGTGATACCGGGGAGAATCTTCTCGTACTCACCCATTTGGCTGGGTAGAGGAATAGGGGCCATCTCGGCGATGATGCCCGTTACAATAGCTTTAGCCTGCTCTTCCTTGCCAGGAACAACAATTCCCTCTAGCGCTTTGCCGAGGGTGTCGTCTAGTCGCTCCATTTCAGATGAGGCGACTAGATCACGTGAGCCATCTTGTTCTGTTTGGGAATCTTTCTTAGACAACACACGCTCGCTTCAGCTCTGGCAGTGTCTTGATTCTGTGTGTGGCCATAGAAACGTTCTTACGAAGAGCAAGATTGATCTCGAGCTGGGTATTTGTGAGAACTGGTTTCACCATGTAGTCGCGGAAATCCATACGAGCCACTGGCTGCTTCCTGAAGAAACTCTCCAGTGAGTAGACTGCAAAAAAACCCTTCCAGAATGAGTCTGCCATTGATTCCTTCATACGCACTCCTTTACAAATCGGCGAACGCACTGAACGCATCGTACACTTTACTGCAGAGCTTATCGGTAGTTTGTTGAGGTTTGGTGATTTTTTCATGGCGATAACTATATAGCATCCCTGCTTTCATATGTTCAATTCTAACGACCAATGCCGCGCGCATGCAAGTCCTCAATTTCATAGGGGCAATCTTGCCGGATTGCATAACCCTATAAGCATTATGGGTTGGTATTGCCATTTTTCAAGGGCGAGGCCCTGATTTTGGCTTAGACATTGATGCCTTTCTCACTCGGGAAATATATCTAGTTGCCCCCCTTGGGCGGGAATCAGCATATTATTAACGGTTGGAACCTTCATCGGGGGATTTGCGTCGACTGAAATGAAAACACCAGTCCCCCAGGTCTGTAAGTTTTGCTTGCTCCTCCCGGCATTTTTCATGCCTACGCTATACTGCGAAGAAAGATACAAAAGACCGCTAGGGACTCCATGAAGAACATCGTCACCCTCTCTCTCCTCGGAGCGTCATTCGCCGCCACTGTCTTGGCAGCACCACTGGACGTCTATTTTATCGAGAAGAACACCACTGAAAAACGGCCGCACCAACTGTTCGGCATTTCAGCTGAGCGAGTCCTGCCGGGGACAGTCGGTGACCTTGCACTCATGGGCCTTTGCATCGATGCGAGCGAATGCACACGCACGTATAACTTGGAAGAACGATACAACGACCTTCTTGCACGCAAATACGGTTGGCACGAGGTTCCGGACGCCTTCGTCGCGAGGGTTGGGAACTGGCCCGTGACGGTCATGAATCAGGTGTCGCGAAGAGCTGGTCTCATTGAGGTTCGTTCGGAGTCTGACCTGCAGGGCTCGCGGGTCAAACGAAACTACGCGCTAACTAACCTCTTTCTCAAGATCGATTTCGCGGACACAAATTTTGGTCCACAGCGCGTCGACTACGACCAAGCTCCGGCCCAGCTCAAAGAACTTTCAAATAGCGTCTTTGAGATTTCCGTTGAAGTCGCCAACAATGGCCTCGGGGATGCCGGAGAATTTACCGGCACCGGTTTCTTCATCGATGAAAGAGGCTACGCGCTGACAAACCTGCACGTAGCCAGTGGACTCACGGCCTGCATGCGGAATAAGTTCTGTAGGATCAAAGCTTCCTTCAAGGACACCGTCTCTCGCACGGGTCTCATCGACGCGGAGTTACTCACCTGTTCAGCACAGCTGGACTTCTGCCTCTTTAAGTTCGACTACACGGCACCGAAAAGCTTTGCTATCCACAAAACAACCATTCCGCAAAACTTGCTCACCCTGGGCTTCGCCGGTGACAAGATGAAAGTGTTCGATCCAAACAGAGGCCCGGAGACAGCGTTGACCTTCTCAACGGGGTCACCGATGGGTCTTGCGGGTATGGGTGTTAGCTCGTCGATGTTTATCGCTTCGGGCGCTTCGGGAAGTCCTGTGCTCGATGAAACCGGTACAAAGCTCATCGGGATCTTATCCAACAGCGCCACAATCTTTGGTAACCCCGATGGCGCTCCTGGCATCTTTAGGCCCATCGCCTTGATCGATCGGATCTACCACTTGTCAGACTACCTTAACGGGCGCAAGCAGACGAGGATCAATGGACTCGTTCGCCGCCTGAAAGAAGCCGAAAGCCTAAGTGTCGCGCAGTGGTTGATCAAGCAGTATGAATCTGAGCGGACCTACTACCGCCTCGACGAGCTCGAGACTCTATCCTTCGCCCATCCGAGCAAGGAAGTTCGCCGAGAACTTTTTCTTTTCTTGAAAAGACATACGACGGACTTCTAGGACATTCGTTTTGCAAGTTCTCACCTAGAGGAACAACGGTTCCCTTTCAGAAAATAGAACCTAAGAAGCCAAGAGCGAAGAGTGTAGGTTTCATGCTGGTATTTTTGCATTAAAGCCCATGCTGCAATCTGGACCCTGTAATGTTTTCACTCTTTATCAACCTCCCCCCAAAATCTGCGATCATTATTAAAACTTTTACAAGCGAGAATGCACCATGAAAACGGTATTTGCTGCACTTACGATCCTAATAGCTAACACCGCTTTTGCTGCCAAGACCGTGGAATGCCAAATCAGCATTAAACAGAACGGTGAGATTATCGAAAGCGCAAATCCAAAGAAGGAGCTTAGCTTAATTGAAAACCCCGGCTTCAGCGTAGAAGGTTCAACCGGTCAGTACGGCGCCTACATAACATTTAAATCAAAAGACGGCCGCTTTGCCGTCGACGTGAACGCATCGCAGTTTCACCAAGATTATAATCCCACCGTCAGCATGAGGATCTACGACTCGACAACGAATCATACGACACGCTCACATGGTGATCATTCGGCTGCGATCGAGAGTCTCGCTGGCAATACGGAAACCCAAGGCTACGAGATCGTCGACGGCATCGGTGCGGTTTGTAGGATTGAGTAGGATTTGCTCCGACTTTCGGCCATCCAGGCCTTCGTCGGCATACAGAACATCCTGTTCATAACCGCCTGCGGCGGCTCAGTACACCACCATCATCTCAGAAAATAAAGAGCCACCCGCTAGGGGTGGCAATTTGTAACCTCAAAAACTCGCGTCTAGTCTCTAGTTTACAGACACTTAGCTTGATAATTGCCCAATTCGAAGATTTATCTTATACTACTTAGTAGTACTACCGAAAAGGAAGAGGTCTCGTGCAACGCGTATTCATCGAGAGTTTAATTTTCACTTCATTGATTGAAGCAGAAAACGACAAGAATTTATTAAGTCAGGTACAGCGCGCGGTGCTCATTGATCTTCAGCTACCTTTGACGAGCAGAGACCTCATCAAAGGCACCGGAGGCTTCACCAAGGTTCGAGTGGCCGATGAGAAGAGCGGAAAAGGTAAGAGTGGAGGTTATCGGGTCATTACTTCGATCTCGCGGCTTATGAGAGGACTTTCCTCTTTCTCATTTATCCGAAGTCGGTGAAGGACAATTTAACGAAAGCCGAAGTTAGCGCATTGAAAACAGCATCACTGGAGTTAAAAGCATGGCAACCAAAACAAAAAAACAGAAAGTAACCTCAGGCAACTTCGGCAGCATGCTCCTGGCCTCTGTCGAAGAAGGCGTCAAGCACACCCGAGGTGAACTGGATCTCCGTGAAACAGTTGCACGCATTGCCCCTAACCCACCAAGCTACAGTTCAGCGGCAATCAAAAACATTCGCAGCAAGTATCATCTTACCCAAGATCTCCTGGCCCAGCTTCTTGGCGTCAAGTCTGCGGCAGTGAAGCACTGGGAGCAAGGGCTGCGTAAACCCTCGGCCAGTGCCCGACGAATTCTTCAAATCATTGAGAGCAATCCCGACGTGATCGAAAGAATTGCGTGATACCATTCGGTATCGCGATCCCCCCCTCAGCGGCCAATCTGGAACTTTCATAATTCTAGATGAAGGGTCTGGTACAGGCGAGGGTGGCTAAGTACTCTTTCATATTTCAACTGAAGCCAAGCGGAAATTTAAACTTCTTTATCGCTTATTACTTACCTCAATACAGACGTAATCAAGATGATTCGAAAATTACCAATATCTACCTAACGCCAATCCGTACCTACGATCTTCATGCTCCTGAAAACGCAGCCTCACGTCCCATGATCGCTGGGAGCCGATGCGTGACTCAATGTCATATATATTCTCCGCCGACTTCCCTTCTTCTAGATAGAATCTCCGTCCAGCTGATGCGTGAAAGCGGATATCTTCTGAAAAACTAACGAGCGCAGCTAGGCTTGGTGTCGCATTTAAAAAACCGCTTCCATGGTAATTCGACTGAACACGTGGATCAATCATTCCGTATAAAACCAAACTGACCTGGCCGGGCAAAACTGGTCCAGGTCAGAATGCCTGCTGGGTTTGTGTTCATCCAGTCACGCTCAATACAGAACTTGAGAATCCGTTCCCCGATTTCATTTCTTCCGTTACTAGCTCCAACCTTGTCCTCAGATTGAGCGACGACATCCCAGACGATCCAGCAAAGCTCACAGCAACTTTCTTCAAAGTCATCAAGGGATAGGCCGGGACAAATGCGACTCAAGAGCAAACGAGTCGTGAGAATGTTGTCATCGGCATCAGAAAAGATCTCCAGGTCACGGTCATGAAACGCTTTAGCGAGTCGATCACGTAGCCCCAGAAGCTCGATATCGCGGGCCAGACACTTAATAAAAGTCTTCTGTTCTTCAATTCCAAGAGTCACTACGGGGGCCTTCGAGACAAAAGTCTCCCCGCCACTTAAATAAGTGGTCATAAACACTCCAATTGTTGTGGAAGCTAGAGAGACCTAGTCATGCGCTCAGAAAGAATCTCTGAATGCTAGGTTGTCGCTTTTGACTTCCGGTTGCTGAAAATCGGCTTGAATCAGTATTGATGCAGGCCAAGTAAAAAAATGTGCATCCAGACATAGCTAACGTTGTTTCTAAAAATCACGACAAAAATGATTGGTCTTGAACAAAAGCTTGGTGGGTCTCGAATACGAAATCTTCAACTTACAAAATAGCAACCTACAAATCCTTGGTGGTCGAACAAATCCTTGGTGGGGTGCATGGTAATAAATTCTCGAAACTTCAATACGGGCATGAAAAAAATGCACAAATCCTTGGTGGGTCTCCCGCGCGGAGTTGACGGTTTTTTTGAGCGTGGTATGTAGCCTAATATGAGAACAGATGTGTTGGTCGATTCAGTTCAAAGGGTGCTGAATTCCTTTATGGAATCGAATCCTGATATGTCTGTGACTGATCTATCAGATAAGGCCATGAGTAGCCTCACTACTATTAGAGGGCTCAAAAATGGCACGATTGAACACCTCAGTGCAAAGAAGGCGTTGGAGATTTCATCTCGCTTGGGAGGTCCCAAGACTCTGGACGGTCTTGTCTCATTAAGTGACGACCAGAAAGCGACCCAAGACGCCGTGGACTTTCAGAATCGCTTCTCTCACCTCTTCCCTTATGAAATGCAAGGCCGAGAAATTGAATCCTTCATGTCTGACAAAGACTATGCGCGGATCATCTGGGCCGCTTATGGTGCAACCAACATCACGAGAGATGAAGTCGCTCATCGGTGGGGACAAGAAGGCATCACTCGCCTTGAAGAACTTCTTAAGCTCAACATCTTGAATGAAGCCGATGGACTGATAACCGGAAATTCTGAGAATGGTGGCTTTGGCATCGACTCCACCTATAGACAGCTTGGGATTGGCTATCAGCTCTACTCCCCTCTCAACAGGGTCAATCAAGAGAACTGGGTATCCTTCCAAACCCAAAGCGTAAGTGTCGAATTCCTGAAAGACTTTAGAGAGCGCTTGAGATCGTTATTTGGCGAGTTTCACGAAAAATCAAATAGTTCAGAGAACCAGGGAAATCAGAGAGTGTTTTTCGGAATGCTTTTTGATAGGTACATGCCAGATTTGCATGATCCCAAGGAGCTCCAATGAAGACTCTCATCGGTTTCACTATCCTGATCTCATCGCTGGCAGCATCTGCTGGGACAGTTCAGTTTGATCCAAACTACAGAGACATCGTCGTTAAAGGTTCAAAGCCAGCGACACTCACGATTGATATTGAGACAGCAAAGCTTATTCTCAACGCTGAAAGCATTACTCTTAAAGACGGCACTGTTCTCAATATCACGAGAGATGCTACTCAGCTCATCAAGAAAGATACTGTACAGGATATTGGCAATATCAGTGGCCAATCTGGAACATTTATCATCTTGGGTGAAGGTTCTGGTACAGGTGGTGGCGGTTAAAAACTGGCCAGGGAAAGTAATCTCACTTTCCCTGGAAAGATTGAATCAGTAGTTAATACCAAGATACTCACTGCACTTCTTCTTCGCGTTAGAAAAAATTCCGCCAACAGATGATGTTGAAGCCTCAGTACACGCTTGCATCAACTCACTATCTTTAATCTCAGAGCGATCATAGTCCCCTGTCTGACCATCACGATTCACCCCGAGTAAGTTTTGCGCAACAGTAGATGGTGTCCAGTAAGGTGCAGATGTAATGCGATAATAACAGTCATAGGTTCCATGACGAGTCGTGCTTGGAAAGCGACGTTTCGTGAACATTTTTTCGATTAAGTCATCATCGCCTTTCTTTAACTCTTTGCAGTTTGTACTTCCTGCAAATTTCTGAAGCCACTCTTGTGGAAGAAGAGGCTTTCTTACGAAGCTAGGGAAGCCTGCGTCTAAAGCCCAAAGAGTTCCATTTTCGTTTACAAGTGGGGTTACATGGTACCACCACACTTTGTCGCCGGCTTCGCCAGTCTTTTCAGAGTAAAAAAGGAACATCTTGGCACTATCTACGCCCTGTTCTTTCTTCATATTGTGAGCCCAAATCAAGGCACGGTTAGAGCAAATGGAACTCCCTAGCTTAATGAACTTCCTCTCCATACTCGAGAAGATTCGTTCTTTCGTTAAGCCCAAACGAGCAATGTCAGGTACGGTGGAGTTATAATCGTTCAGATAAACATCTTGCGCAAATGCCGAAGAAGACAAGATCGTGAAAAGAGCCAGTGTTACTAACTTCATTAAAACATCCTCTGATAAATTTAGAGTATTTAGTAAATGAACAAGTGCCCTTAATCATCTTGAAATAGGGCACTTGAAAATTTTACAGGCCAAGACTACTTAATGCCGTAAGGCAAAAGATCATCTAGCTGTACCGGTGAACTTTTGTCGCCAAGCTCGACTATATAAAGGATGCCCTTGATTTTTGGCTCGTTCGCGAAGGCTGGAGTCATGCCTAAGCTCTTCATTATCATATCCAAAAGATTACGCTGATCTTGGTAGGTCACTCCATCGTAGGTATTTTCTCTCTGAGCAATGCATCCATTTGTCCGATTCAGTGGAAAATAAGGAGCGTTGGGCTCAGTATTCGTTCTGCCGGAGCCATGAATTCGGAACAGGTTACGGCCAACATCTCGAGCAACCACCGTAGGTTTCCACCACTCATTGTCGTGAGAGCTCTTAGGTAACAAAGACTTAATCAAAACTTCATCCGTGGATTTCGGAATAAAATTAAGAATCATCCTTCTAAACTTACCATAAGACAGCTGTTGGTCAGCTGTTGGCATAACAGAATCAATTGTGAAAATTCCTGCAGGTGTGTTTCCATTTCGTTGATAGCTAGGAAAACCAGAACGAGCTGAAGCTAGGGCGGGTTGTGACCAAAGTTTACCGTCAGCTTTTCTTACGTCGTCCCCATTGGAATCTCTCATAATCATGAGACACGGATAAAGC
>JAKFUR010000113.1 GCA_021732585.1 Bacteriovoracaceae bacterium | reverse complement strand
AGATGGGCGCAGCTCACGAAAACCTAGCGGAGATTGTCGTTTAAGATAGTCTTGTATTATCAACTTGTTTGATCCAGTCGCCGCTTGAGTCACTAAACTAAATGTTTGCCCGAGGAGTTTTAACTCTCCATGAATTGGGGTGAAACTTAGGCTTCCTTCCACAAATTCTCTACGTTCAATCTCTCCCCGTTGCATCGTTTTAAAATCCAGCGGCCAGACACGATCTCCTAGCACTACCAGCCATTGGTACACTTCCGCCGGTGGAGCATCTGCGGCAAGGCCTAAGCGCCTAATCTCACAGACGCTTAAGTCTTTATGCTGCAAGTTGTAGAGAATCTCAAAATTCATAACTTTGATTTAAGCAAAGAGTGCAAGCGTTGGCTTTAGGCTTTTTTCTCGCTAGGCTTGAGACATGAAAAATATCTTCTTTGCACTCACAATCGCCATTCTTCCTCTTTTCGCACAAGCGCAAACGCGCCTTGAAATTATCCAGATTGGTCACCCCACTCTGCGAGAATTGGCCCGCGAGCTCACGTTGGAAGAAATTTGTAGCCCAGAAGTACAAACACTTATTGATGACATGGTTCACACCATGAAAAAAGCCGGCGGCGTTGGCCTCGCGGCTCCTCAGGTGAATCAGTCTTTGCGTTTGTTTGTCATGAAGAGTGGTCTGAGTGTTCCTCTCACTGTGGTCATTAACCCTAAAGTTGAATATCTCGAAGTGCATGGCCAACAAGATTCGGTGGAGGGCTGCCTCTCTATTCCAGGGCAGAGCATACGCGTGAAGCGCTTCAAGAAATTGCACATGAGCTACCTTAATCGCAATGGTGACTACATCACCGAAGAAGTGAAAGGTTTCAAGGCGATCATCTCGCAACATGAGTACGATCATCTCAACGGGGTTTTGATCACGGACATCATGGAACAGCTCCACAGTGTGTGGGATCTTGCCGAGTACGCCGACGCGCCTCTTATGTAGTTTTGGGTTGGCGTAACAGGCCAAGATAGAAGAGAGCGAAGACAATTCCTACGACTGCGAGCGCGCGCTCCACGCCGAAGTGATCGATTCCCCAACCAAGCACCGGGCCAAGAATAAAAAATACAATACGAAACATGAAACTCTGTACGGAGTTAGCGGTGGCCCTAAATTCATTCGGTAAATGATGATTAAACTCTTCGCGCATGAGGACCTGAATAAATCCACGCCCGAGATAAAGACCTAATCCCAAGGCCACTCCTGTATATCCCGTGAACGTAGCCATGCCAAAGTAAGCCACGACCGGCAGCACACATGCAAAAAGTGTGGTGGCCCGCATACCCCACTTCGCACGCATAGGCGCAGCGACCTTACTGGAAATCGCAGCCGCTAAATTACCGGCCGCCCATAGAGCACCGAACCAGGCGATGGGTATATCCGCACTCTCCCAGTATTTTTGCAGCATCCACACCGCAAAAAATGTCGAGAGCGCCCACACCAGGAGATTCATGGAACTGCGACGCATCTCGGGTGAGTGCGTCCACAGATGCTTAAACACTCGTGAGAAATTCTCTCGGTGAGAGCCGGTCATTTTTTGTCCGTTCCCTTCAACGAGAGTCAGGGCAATTACCAAAGGAAACCAGGCCATCGCCGCTTGAACTTTAAAGGGCAATGCCAATGAATAGGCTGCCAGCATTCCACCGAGTACGGCGCCCGAGGCTTCTGAAATAAGTTGGGCGAACTGCATATTACCTAAGGAGCGCGCCTTCGCTTCTCGTCCTGAATTCTCATCCAGACTTTCGTACATCAAGGCGACATCGGCACCGGAAATAAGACTGAATGCCAGAGCGGCGATCAGCTCAAAGAGCACAACTTCAAAAAATGTATGCGCGAAGGCCAACCAAGTGAACGCGATGGCGTAACACACTCCACCAGCGATGAGAGTTTTACGACGGCCATGCAAATCACAAAAGTAGCCACTGGGAATTTCAAACAGCGCCACGGCGAGCGCGAAGATCGCTTGAACAATGAAGACATCCTGCATGGTGAAGCCGTGCCCTTGGAAATAAGGCACCCAAACAGGAATGGAGACGAAAAACATCGTGAAGAAACTGAAGAAGTAGAGTCGAGGGACGTTACGGTGCATGCACTTGTGATTGTACCCACGCCCAGATTTCCGGATTGAGCAGTTGAACAAAAGACACATCGTTCAAATAACCACCCCAACCGAATTCACGGCCAGTATGAACACCAATCAAACGCATGCCCTCAGGAAGATTTTGATAAACAGGTCCACCGGAGTCACCCAGCACACCCAAAGCATCCTGCACGCGCAGAGACGTACCTTGGATTATCTGCGGAAAAGACGTGAGCCACGTGCGAACGTTTTTACCTTTGCGACCACCGTAACCAATGCGCTCGCACTGATTCGTCATGTCGAAATTTCCATGAAGAGCATAACTGACACTCGTGATCGGTTGGGCCAAGAAAAGAAGGCCAACATCCACGCTCGAGCCGGGCGCGTTGCCGTCGTACTGCGGATGCGTTACAGCGCGAGTGGAATCGACCCATTGAGTGGCTTCACCCATGGCTTCCGAGGTGGTTACACGAGACGACTTAAGCCCAATTAAACAGTGAGCGGCAGTCAAAACAACCTGCGGTCGAATCAACACACCCGTACACACCGTTTGGGAGGTGAATTTTTTAACTTCAATTCCCACCGTCGCGTTGAAATCATCCCAATTCATGTTTTTCTCCTTGGCACCAGCGGTCAGGGAGACCATGAGGACGAGCATAAATGTAGAGAGTTTCAATCCATTCATGGCGACAGCCTACCATAACGCAATCGCTTCGGTGACAGGAATTGGCGATTCACCTAATATTAAGGCTCTACCCAAGGAGAACGGCGATGACCGTCATATTGTCTCTTTTTCTACACATTTTCTCTCTTGCCCACGCTGGCACAGATGCCATAAAGCTCGTCCCGGGAGGGAAAATCCTCTCGCAAAAACCCGATGAAATCAAAGTCAGCACCAAGACCGGCACCGTCGTCGAAATCGGCCTCGATGCGGATGGCGAGATGGAAGAGGCCACCGGAAGTTCCGCAGATAAAGGCGATGTCTTCGAGCCCGGTGATAAGTTGATCACACTCAAGATGGCGGTGGATGCGCTCAAAAAAAGTGGCAAAACACTGCAAGGTGAATGGACCTTCGAAGAAAACGAAGAAGGCGATTGGGTTTATGACTTGGAAGGTGTGGAGAAGAAAGCCGCTGTTGATTACATTGTGAATGCAACCAACGGCAAGCTTATCAAAACCGAAGTCGACGAATAGCGCTACTGAACCTGAATCGTTAGTCCCGCCGCCTTGAAGAGTGCGATCAATGCGGCCGCATCCGGCTTATCCGCAAAACGCACACCTACCACAACCTGTGAAGCCGTGACCTTAATGTCAGCGAGATAGATCGCATGACGGATCGATTCACGACGGATGACTTTCGCTACATCTTTTTTAACCGCGTCCGGAGTCAACGTCGCAAAAGCGCGGGCACTGAAAACTAACTTCAATGTCGCTGGCGCCGGTGTCGGTTGAACTGTTTGCTGACGGGTGATCTTGTCGACGATGCGAGCGTCCATAAATGGATTGCCGTAGCCGTTGTAATCTTGGATTGGGTCAGTGGGCAGCCAGATAAAATCTGGGTGTGTCCCGTTGAGTTCATCCCCCGACAAGTTACGTGAGTTCTCTTGGTGATCCCACAGACCGTCTCCCACCATGCGGCCCGCTGAAACGACTTTCAGGCCGTCGGCTGAAACTGTCACTGGCGCATCGAAGTTGAGTCGGAATGCCAGGTAGCGGCCCTCGTAGTCCTGGCCTAAGTGTTCCACATCTTCTTCGTCGCTGATCTTATTTATATCAAACGGCTTACTGACATGACCGGCCGGTGTGCCCAAATCATTGGCCCAGTAGAACTTAATACGAGTTTTCACTGACCAGTAGGTACGATTACCATCACGAACTTCCGCAATATCTTCTGCCCGCAAAGGCAAAAGTCGATACCCCACCACCGGTTGGTTCCAGACTTCATCGCCAGTAAAGCGGTCAACGACGACGCCGCTTTTTTCAGCGCCGATCGTGTTGGTAAAAATCAAAAAGAACGCACGAGGGCTGACATCCCAAAACTTGCGATAAGAATCTGTCGGACGGTTGTGATCATGGACCCATGCTCCGTTCTTCTTACTCTTATCAGTCCAGCCCACGTTGAGACTTCCGGACGAAAGCCACAGCTCAGTCAAAATCCCTTTTTGATCCGCGACACTCAACGTCCGCGCGCCGACTTTCACGGGGCGAGTCGGCTCCGCTTCTTTCACTGCCGCCGCTGACCAACCATTGCAATGGCCCCACCAGCTCTCGCAAGAAGTTTTCGTTTCGCCGCTGTATCTTTCGCAGCTGTGATTTTCTTTTTCCCAGTCATGCGCCTGAGTACCTAGATTACCGACGGCATCGTAGGTCTGCATCGGAGACTTACCGCCGCTCGAGGCGTCACCGGCCGCATCAAGCTTCACTGAAGTTCCCTGACTTCCATAGGGAAAGAAGCTGCCGGCCCAGGGAGTGAGTTTCGGTTGGGCGATACGATACTTGTTATAAATATCTTTGAAGTTGTTTTGATAGATCTCAAAATTCCCGGTGTCTTGTGCCCAGGAAGAAAGAGAGAGAGCAAACAATGAGAAGAGTAATGTTTTCATCGTGCACCTCCCACGCTCAAAGGCTGGGTGACTGAGATGAAGCGTGCGTTCTCAGAAAAACTTGGCCAGGGAAGATCACGGCACCAGCCAATCTTAGCGTTCGCTCCGTACTCATCCTTGTAACTTACCACGCCGCCTTGGCACTGAGGCACAGAGAACGTTTTCAAATGATGACGACGGACTTGATAAAGCGCCACTCCATCGATTGAGCTGAAGCTCTGGGCGGGACTACCGTTCACAAATGATGATTTTTTTGCTGGCAGATCCACTGGAAAAAGGGACAGTCCCGAGAAGCCAGCTGACTCATCACTATTCACTTTACGCACGGTACGAACGGCACTGGCCGTCTGGTAGATCACACGATCCGTGGCATGAACTTGGTAGGCATCATCAATAAACAGACGTGTCACCAAAATATCATCACGCTTGAGGCGCGCGCGGTCTAACTGACGAAGACGCTTATCGGTAAATTCGAGAATGGCACAGCGACGATCACCGTCTGCAAGATTGGCAGCAAAGGCCTGGGCTGGCTTGAGATTGGCGAAGAGTCCGCGCTGAAGAAACTGCTTACACGGATTTTCCGCCACCACTGATACTTCGAAGGCCTGGGGTTTTCCTAAGTAAGTATCTTCGCCGTCCCACGACTTGCGCGTTTGGTTCGACAACTTGGGAAAGACGTAGACCTCGAACTTTCCCGGTCTCACTTTGTTGAGATCAGCTAAGCGTGCACCAAGTTCTGTGGAAGGGGATGCGGGCGTGCGCCCTTCACTCTCGAGCTCTGCGAGTACTTCTTGATGCACTTGTTGCGTGGCCGCATTTTTTTGCGGACTCCACACCGATGGCCCATGGGCACATCCCGCTAAAATCAATCCCAGCATTAAACTTAAACGCATCTATGCCTCCTATGACCCCATAAGCATGTCGCGCAGTCTGATTTTGTGCAACTTAAGTCGCCAAAAGGCAGGATTATTCCATTAGTAGACGGATGCACTCAGAAACCAACAAAAAACCCGTTGTTCTGTTCGGCGAGGATGCGAAGGAACTGGTAAGGCTTGCCGGTCTTGTCGTGCAAAACTTCCTGTCCCACTCCGATCGTATTGATTTGAATTTTTTTCAAGCTATTGAGTTTGTATATATGGTTGAGCAAATCATAGATATCATCTTTGAGTGGAGACTCGTGAAGACTGGGCTCACCATCCGTCAGCAACACGATGTCTGAAACGTTGGCATACTCTTTAAACACAAAATTTAAAACATCTCGCGTGGGAGTTGCTCCTAAGGGTTTCAAGGCGTAGATGAAATCAAAAATATCGAGTTTCGCTTCTCGATTGAGCGGCTTGATGGCCTTGAAGAGCGGCCGATAAGCATTACGTCGGCCAGCGGGGAACTGCACAATGTCGACGCTATAGCCAGCGGGCATGGATGTGATGAGCATCTTGAGTCCCGCTTTGACTTGGCCCATGCGATCTTCCGCCAACATCGACAGTGATGTATCGATGATGAAAACGATGTTATTACCTTTAAACTTGAAACCCACTTCCAGGTCTTCACCATCTTTGGTTTTTTCCTGCGGCACAGGAGTGGCGGCGATCTGTGCTTTCAAGTCTTCATTCTCAGTAATGACTTTTTGCGCGCTCTCCTGCAGCTGACGAAGCTTATCAAGTTCGGACTTGAGTTCTGCGATCTGCGCGTCTTTAGCCTGAGAAGTCTTGGTGGCTTCTTCGAGCTTCTTCTCATTGGGATTGGATTTCGGAACCGCCACATACAAAATGATGACCGCGCCCAACGCACCCGAAATGATATCGAGGAACGACAAGCTAAAGGCATTAATCTCGCGGCGTCTCGCCATACTAGTTCAGCTCAATTTTATTAATGAAGTTCTCAATCACAAACTCTTTGAGATCCGAATGCAAACGATCGCTCTGTTCCTGCATGTCATGCAGATACCACATGATGATGATGGACAGTATGAGGGCGACCAGCGTTGTATCAAAGGCAACTGCCAGTGCTGTCGTGATAGCTTCCATATCACCGGAGTTGGCAATGGCCAGCGCCATGGAAATTCCGATAACAGTACCAATGAAACCTAAGGAAGGAATCACCCACACGAGGTAACGAATCACGGATTGTTCAGACTCGGCTTTGTCTTGGTAGATTTCCACTTGAATAGAAACGATATCGATCAACTCACCCATGTTGTCGGCGCTACGAAATTTCGTACAAGTCTTCTTCAGCAAATCGATGAGAATGAAATTATCTTTGCGAGCGAGTTCCACCAACTTGAATTTCAAATTGTTAATGTCGCTTGGAAGAAAGACGTTCTTCTCATTGGTAGGAATGACGTTCATTCCGAAGGCGCGACGCTCACGATAAATTCTTTTGATTTTGGCGCGCGTTTCAAACAGAGCGAGAAAAAATGCGAAGTAGGTCAAAGCTTGGACATAACCGCCGCCCATGACATCGCCACCTAAAAGCAGCATGATACGGCGAAAGGCTGAGCCTTCAGGCGCTCCAGCATATCCCATTGAGCAGGCCACAATAATGCCTAGAGTTATTAGGCCCGAAAGAGAAAGGTTTTTCAGGTTTTTCATTCCGTGAGCGCTCCCGAAAAGTGTAAGATGCCCCTGATTATAGAATGAGGTAACGCATGAAAAGAATTGAAATCCAGTCAGAAGCGGTCGAGAAGATTAAAAAATACACCGTAACAGACCAAGTTTTGGGATTTGGTAAGTACATGGCGCCCATCATGGTGATTGCTGAGTACAAAAATGGCGCGTGGGGCAAAGCGACTCTCATGCCCTATGGCCCTCTCCAACTTGATCCTTGCGCCAAAGTTCTTCACTACGCTCAAGAAATTTTTGAAGGCCTCAAGGCCTACCGCCATCCGGAAGGCGACATCACTCTCTTCCGTCCAGAATTGAACGCTCAACGCTTCAACTTCTCAGCAGCTCGTATGGCCATGCCAGAGTACCCTGTGGATATGTTCGTTGAGGCCTGTGAAACCATCACGGCCTATTCACGCAACATCGTGCCTAAGCGCTTAGGCGAATCACTTTATCTCCGACCTTTCATGATCGCTTCTGAAGCAGGTCTTGGAATTAAACCAGCGAAAGAATTTATCTTCGGCGTGGTGGCTTCTCCCTCGGGCAATTACTTCTCCAGTTCGAGCGTGAAAGTTTATGTCGAGCGCGATGAAGTTCGTGCGGCGACCGGTGGTATTGGAAATGCAAAAACCGGTGGCAACTACGCTGCCTCATTACGTTCTTACAAACGCACTCTCGAAGAGTCTTGTGATCAAACCATGTGGCTCGACTCGAAAGAGCACGCCTACGTGGAAGAAATGAGTGGGATGAATTTCTTCGCTGTGATCAATGGCGTGTTCACCACTCCCCCGCTTTCAGACAGTATCCTGGCTGGTGTCACTCGTCGTTCATTGATGGAGCTCGCCCAGCGTCGTAAATGGCCAGTGGTTGAAGAACGCATTCACTTGGATGATTTGATTGCTAAAATTAAATCAGGTGCGTGTACTGAAGCCTTCGTGTGTGGAACTGCCTCAGTGCTGGTCCCCATTGCAAGTTTGAAGTTTAAAGATGGCACCACCATTCATATGCGTGAGCCGGATGGCAAATTGTGCTTGGAGCTTAAAGAAGAGCTCATCAATGTTCAGGCCGGTCGAGTGGAAGCGCCAGAGGGATGGCTCCACCCAGTTCCGGTCATTGAATTTTAATGAAGTAGAAATAAGAAGGGCCCCTTTCGGGGCCCTTTCTTTTTCAGAAGCTAGATTAACCGAAGCTTGGCAGCAATTCGAAGCAGATGATCGCTACGAGTGTTGGATACAAAGCACCTTTCAGAAGACCCAAAGGTGAAATGTTTCCACCCTCAAAGCTCGCCTTCAAAATGCCGTAACCCGCAGGGTTCGGAGCGTTGGCAATAACAGTCAAACCACCACCCGTAACCGCACCGGCCACCAAGAAGTACTTCGCACTATCGCTCAACTCAACCAAAGAACCCAAATATGTCAAAGCTGCGTTGTCGGTGATCGCGGTCAAACCAGTCGCTCCGAAAAAGAGGGCCTGATCTGAAAGACTAGAAATCAACGGCTGCAACCACCACTGCTGCAACGATCCGAGGACAATTAAACCGCCGAGGAAGAAACCGACCATCAGTGATTCTTGAATCTTCACACGATCGTCTTGATACTCGCCCGTCACTTTCATGAAGCCTAAGAAGAAGAGGAACATTCCAAGGAAAGCCACCATGTGATGGGCCGTCAAAACGACGAAGGCCAAGAAGAGAAGATGGCAAATCGTCACCCAAACTGGCGGATGCATTTTTGCACCCGTTTCAGCACGCAGCTGGAACTCGCCGGTGAGCTCTTTCTTAAACCAGAACGTAATGGTCAGGGCGCTGATGATACAAGCGATCGCGGCTTTGTAACCGAAGGCGCCTGCCATATGGGCCATGCCCCAGCCCCACTTACCAGCAACCATCAACACAGGAGGTGCCGCGAAGTGAGTAAGAGTTCCACCGATGGAAATGTTCACAAACAAGAGGCCGATGGTGGCGTACTTGAACTTGGTCGACATCTCGCGAGAGAAGAAGTTTTTCTGGAGTATCAAGGCCGTCACGGTCATGGCCGCTGGCTCAGTAATGAATGAGCCAAGCAAAGGACCCACCACGCAGGCCGTGAGGAAGAAGGCCATTTTGCCAGGCAATGGAACGAGCTTCGCTACTACAACGATGAAAGCTTCCGCGAGCTTGATCACCGGACGAGTCGCCGCCATCGCCATGATGACGAACACAAAAGCCGGCTCAGTGAAGTTCAAACTTTCAAGATATGGGATCGGGCGGCCAATGCCTTCTACCGAAGCCATAAAGATCAAAAAGACCGCGGCCCACATACCAAACACCGCTTCAACTTCCGCCAGGAAATGGAAGATGTTTTCTCCCATAGAACCTTCTGGGTAGTGGTGAGCCATTTCAGAAAATTTCGACACAAGAAATGTGTGCAGGATGGCGAGCGCAAAAATAACAGTAGCGCCAACCTCCACAATAGATGGATTCATTCCCTCTCCTTGGAAAAGATTTTCTCAATTATAACGTGAATAGTTAAGCTGGCGTAAAAAAACGAACTTGATCGTGACGATCAGCCATCTTTACCAATGGAGTTCACCGGACACGCATCAATCTGCTCTTGGCACAGCTCGATCTCTTTCGCAGTGGATGGCTGTTTTTTAATGTAGGCATTGCCATGATCATCTTCAGCAAAGAATTCTGGAGCACCGGAATAGCAAACGTTACACGCGATACAACCTTCGCCCCCATCATCATCTGGGTCAGTGCAATAGAAGGCGCCTGGCAGGTTTTTTTCGTGCTTCTTCTTGGGGTTCGCCATGATTACTCCGGACATGCTAAAGTGTGGTTTTAATATAGAGAGGAAGGCCGTCCTCGACAAGTCTTCCTGATGTTTTCTAGCTGTGCGTCAAGGATAAATCTATGTCTCCTGAGATCCTACAAAAAGCTCGCGCCTGGGCCCAACATCCAGCGATCCGCCCCGAGCACCAACGAGAAATTCTTCAGCTCATCGAAGAGCTCCCAGCATCTGCCGTGGAACTTAATGAACGCTTCTATCGCGGTCTTGAGTTTGGTACCGGCGGCATGCGGGGTATTTTGGGGATGGGCGAGAATCGCATCAATCGCTACACCGTTCAACGGGCCGCTCAGGCCGTAGCCCAGACTTTATTAAAACATTTTAAGTCCGGCGCGAGTGTTGTGGTCTCTTACGACTGTCGACACGGCTCTCGTGAGTTCGCCGAAGAAACTCTCTGCGTGATGGCGGCCCATGGAATCAAAGGCAGAATTTTTCCTGAACTGACTCCTACACCGATGCTCTCCTTTGCCATTCGTCACTATAAGGCGCAAGGCGGAGTCATGGTGACGGCCAGTCACAACCCTCCGAAGTACAACGGCTACAAAGTTTTCTGGAATGATGGCGCGCAAGTCGTATCACCCGTCGATAAAGAAATCATTGCTGCTTACGATGCACTGACAGATTGGTCCCAGCTTCGTTCAATGCCTATGAATGAAGCCCGCGAGAAAGACTTCGTGCAAGATACTGATGCAGATGTAAACGAAGCCTTCTACAAGATGATTGAGAAAGATGTGATCCTAGATCACAACATGTGCCGTACTCACGGTAGTGATTTGAAAATTGTCTTCACTCCCCTTCACGGGACTGGACTGGTTCCTTGTGAGACGATTTCTCGGCGCCTCGGCTTCTCATCCATTAAGACGATCTCTGCGCAGGCCAAGCCCGATGCAAATTTCCCGACGGTAAAATTCCCTAATCCAGAAGATCCCGCTGCTTTGAAACTTGCTGTCGATGAAATGCTCGCGACTAAAGCCGATATCGTTTTCGGCACGGATCCCGATGGCGATCGCCTCGGAGTGGTCGGCAATCACAAAGGCACGCCCTACTATATTAACGGCAACCAACTCGGTGCCTTGTTTCTTCACTACGTCTTCACCACACGCCAAAAACTCGGCACACTTCCGAAAAATCCTTTGGTCGTTAAAAGTATCGTGACTTCACCAGTACAAGACACCATCGTGCAAAGCTTCGGCGGCACGGTGATGGCAACACTGACGGGCTTTAAGTGGATGGCCGATTTGATCCGTCGTCTTGAAGAGCAAAAATCTTCATTGAACTTCGTCTTCGCTTCAGAAGAATCCTTCGGTTACATGCCTCACAATTCTTCACGTGATAAGGATGGCGTTTCTGCCATGGCCCTCATGTGTGAAATCGCACTTCATTACAAAATGCGTGGCATGGATTTGGTTGATGCGATGGATGAGATTGCCGAGAAGTACGGCTTTTTTCATGAAATTCTCGTCTCACTGGATTTCGAAGGCATCGACGGCGCCAAAAAAATTGATCGCATCATGGAGCATTTCCGTACCCACCATCAAAATATCGACGGACATGCAGTGGCGAAATTTGTGGACTACAAAAAATCAGACAGCGGTTTGCCGGCCAGCAATGTGCTTGGCTTTACATTCACAAACGGTGACCAACTCTTCTTGCGACCTTCAGGAACAGAGCCCAAAATTAAGTTCTATGTGATGGTGTCGGAGAAATCAGGCGCACTTTCTGAGAAGAAAAAACTCGCTCAGGCCAAAACCGACTCTTTCCAAAAATTCATTCTCAAAACTTGCGAGGCCTTATGAGCGTCGACGCGATAGTTCTCGTCAGTGGGGGGATGGATTCCTTAGTGTGTGCTGCTGAAGCCGTTAAAAACACTGACAGCGTGGCCTTCCTGCACATGGACTACGGCCAGAAGACCTCTCAACGGGAACAAGAAAGTTTTCATAAGATTGCTGATCACTACGGTATTCCTGTCTTGCAACGCAAAGTCATCAACGTCAGTTTCTTGCGTCAGATCGGCGGCAGCTCTTTGACTGATGATAAAATTTCGGTCAAAGACTTTGCGGGCGACTCAGACGTCGTCCCCGATAGCTACGTTCCTTTCCGCAACTCGATCATTCTTTCTCTTGCGGTCTCTTGGGCGGAAGTACTAGGAGCTGAAACTCTCTACATCGGTGCCAATTGGGAAGATTCTCCTGGATATCCCGACTGCCGACCGGCCTACTACGAAGCGTTCAATGCTCTCGTAAAACAAGGCACCAAGGCCGGCAGCGGCATTCATATTGAGACGCCAGTTATTTTAATGAAGAAAAAAGACATCGTGAAACGCGGCCTCGAACTCAAAGTTCCGTTTGAGTTGAGTTGGTCGTGTTATGCCCGCTCCGATGCGGCTTGTGGTGTTTGTGACTCATGTGCCTTACGTTTACGTGGTTTTAAAGAAGCTGGATTAGTGGACCCTATCTCTTATCACAAGGAGTGATGATGAAATTTTTGATGATTTTGGTATTAAGTGTTCCGATGTTGGCTATGGCACAAGATGATGGCAAAGCGGCCTTGTTCCAAGAAGCGAAAGCGGACATGCTTTCGAACATTGAGACCCGCATGGGCAACCTCAACGAAGCCAAGAGCTGTGTGAGTGCTGCTACTGACGGTGCTAGTTTGAAGGCCTGCCATGAGAAGATCCAAGCCGCGAATCGCGAATTGAAAGAAGAGATCAAAGGTCAGCGCAAAGACATGCGTGCGAAACGCGATGAGTGGAAAGAGAAGAAGAAAGCTGCCAAGAAAAGTAACTAATAAAAAGGCTCCCTAAGGAGCCTTTTTATTTTTAGAAGGTTTTTTCTTAGGCTTAAAACTCATTTCAGTTGAAACCCCTAGCGTTTCAAGAATTCCGATTAAACGATCTATCGTAAAACGATGGATTCCGAAAGTTCTAAGACGAGAGACGTCAGACTTATCGAGCTTGGTGATTTCGATAATTTCTTCCACCGTCATTTTATGAGTTGCCTCGTCGAATGCAGCAAAAAGCTTCAGCTTTAAAAGATCACGCTCATCCGTAATAGGCTTTGATACTCTAAACTTTGTATAATCAACATCATATGGGTTCATAAATTCCTTAGATTCTGTAAAATGTCATCACACCTAGTGTTCGTGGTTTATCGTTACAAATACAGCATACAAGTTTAAACCATTTGGCCTTGTGGCGTACTTCGATTACAAAATAGTCACACTCCCAACTATTATAACGCTTAGAATCTGTTACCTCTGCCGTCGCATCAGACAGATTAAAAACAACAATCTCCCACACCTCAATCGCCGTTACGCTTGATCGTGCGTTCTTATTGATATGAGCAAGGTCAACTTCAATGCGGTCTATGGGTCTGGAGTTAAAAATAAGCTCTGCTTCAATTTCTGCAAGACCCACTGGGCGCTTAATCACAATGCCTCCTTCAGAATAGCACCTGTTGGCAAATTTGCCAACAGGGCTAATTTAAGAAGGTATCAGCTGTGAAAACAGCTCGAAATGGAATTCAAGTTCTTGGAATTCTTAATTCAAACACGAAACTATTGAGCTCAATAGAGTTGGACGAAGTCGCCCTCGGTGACCGATCCACCCGAATGTAGAATCGCAATGGCCCCATCAGGCCCGAAGTAATCCGCCACCTCAAGTGTGCCCTTCACGTCTCCTTTTGAGACGCCAATAAGTGCACCGGTTTCTGGATCATAGATGTCCTGGCCTTCAGTGATGACCTTGAGAATATCGCCGATGTTAATGCCACTATCGCGGCCAGCGTTGACGTAAATTTTTGTCCCAATGATCTTGGCCACGCGGCCTGTCCAATCAAGCTTGCCGCCGATCTGCAATAAGCGTGGAAGAAACTTACGAACTGCTACACGTGTTGAGTAGCGCAAGAGGTCTTGGCGGTAAGCCAGGTTCTCTTCTTCTTCAGTCACATAGAAGCGGAAGTTGTCGTCATGAACCGAGCCGTCGACGGTGTCGCTCATGAGTTCTTTGGATGAGATCACATCAAAGACTTTGATTTCAACTTTAGTTTCAGCGAGGGCCTTGGTCTTACGAACGAAACCGATTTCATCAGAGGCCTGGCGAATACGCGCATCCGTAATACGCCCAAAAACTACCAGGTTTACACCGGCCATCTTCGCCTTACGTGTGAGTTGCGCGAGCTTCACACCACCGCCCGAATAGATTTCTTTTGAGCTTCCGAAAATTTGAGCGGCGGCCGGATCAACGAGGTAGTCACGTGAGCGTGAAATCTCGCGACGGAATTCTTCCGTCGCTTGTACTGCGAGATCATCACCACCAAAGGGAGCTTCATTAAAGAAGCTCAAAAGAGCGATCTTTTTACGAATGGGATTAAAGTCTTTGACGTTTTTTGCACCCGCCGGCTGACCGACACGACTGGCAGGATCAAGTGGCGTGCGCCGATGAATCGGTCCTGAGCAGGCCACAAGGATAAAACTGAGAAGCACGAGTTTCATAGTCATGATCGATCACCTCAAGGGTGACGACAGTCATGACTTCGGCGTTAGTGTAATCACTAAGTCAGCACCAGAGTCATCTATCGTCAGGGGTCCCCATTCTGATTCTAACTCTTTTACGCCTGACACTAAAGACTTGAATTTGTTGCCCTCTCCGCGGAAGAAAATCAGCACGCGGGTCTCCTTGCGATTGAAGGAATCGAGCTTCCCCTGGGCCTGCATCGGGGCAGCTTTCTCTCTTATCCAGTCGATTAGTCGTAGCGCTTGTCCCATATGAGTGGCATTCACTAGGCGAACGGTCATCGAGTTGGTCAATGAAACCGACTTTCCTACTTGGTTTTTCACCTCGAGGAACTTAGGCAGCACAAAACGATAGCAGTGCGAGGCCACCGCTGAATTGAAGAGCTTGGGTTCGGTCTGGCGAAGGGTTTGCGTCTCGCGAGGCAGGTCCGCCCAATGAAGCACTCGCTTGGTGTTGAGGTCCTGGAGAATCAGGCCCCCACCGTAATTCACGCGCGTCTCAAGTACAGTCCCGTTAAGCACTTCACGATCGAGCGTGATGTTCACATTGAGAAGCAGGCCGCCCAGGAATTCAGGCGCTAAGAATTTTGCCATGGATTTTTCATCCTGCGCATTCCACTTCTCTAAAATCTTTTGGCAAGGTTCATCACAGATAGCTACATCTTCAACATCATCTGGCGTGTTTTCTTGAAACCACTTGAGCCATTCTTTTTCGATGGGGGCCGAGAAATCTTCCTGGCGCGCCAATTTTAAATCTTCCCAACCAAAATTGACCGGTCGAACCGTGGTCAAAATCCACAGACGACGAAAAGCCTTATCTCCACCTTGCAGCATCCGTTGCACATGCACAGTGAGGAGGCGCTCATCCACTTCTCCATCCAAGCTCATTTCCCAAGTATCAAGCTTCTCCGGATGAGCCGCGAATTTCTTAATGGCATATTTTTTGATCAACCCGCTGCGAGCGGCAAAAACGTTCTTACTTTTTTCTCTCTCAATCTCAATGAGTGGTGTTTGCGCTTCACCGATAGTACCGGCGGCAGTGAGCTCTTCGCGACGACGTTTCTCGATAACTTCAAACCAGCGAGCGAATTTATCCTCAAACGCCTTTTCATAAGCGCTCACATCCAGATTCATTCGCTGCATATCTGTCTTGATAAGTTTCTCAAGAGCGAATTGGAAGACCTTGTTGCGTACGTCTTCAGTGGCCGTTCCAGCGGGAATGGGAACTTCCACCTCCACCACTGTGGCACGGGCCACCAACACCGGCACCAAGGCCAGTAGCATCACAAGCAGCGGTAGGACATATTTACTCACGCCTGAACCTCTTCAATGCGCCCATCGACAATAAAACTCACGGAATTGTGCTGAAGCACTTCATTGATCTTCGCCGCCATTTGAGGAGAGGGTGCCACTAAGAAGTTATCATCCAGCGGCAAACGAGCACGGCCTTCCGTCGACTCAAAGATAAAATGAATCGGCACAGTGCCGCGGTAGCTCAGAAGAATCTGGCGCACGCGAGTAAGCGAGTGCGGATTCAGCATTTCTAGCGGGAAACTCACCCGCACGGCCGTCACTCGGTCATCGGCCGAATCTTTAAGTGGTGTAATTTTATCAACGATGAATTTCTTCGGATCTTCCGAAAGACTTACGTAGCCCGACACGAGCACCGGCTCATCGCCTACAAGCTGCTCGTGCACTTCTGCGTAAACACGCGGGAAGATCAAACACTCAATCTTGCCGCCCAAATCTTCCAGATTGAGGAAAGCCATCTTATCACCCTTCTTCGTGATAATCGGCTTGAGTCCGGTGATGAGGCCGCCCAAAACCATAGGACGACGACTTGGA
>JAKFUR010000163.1 GCA_021732585.1 Bacteriovoracaceae bacterium | reverse complement strand
TTTTATTCCTTGTCAGCGGCTTGATCCCTTTGATCTTTATCACTCAGACCGTGCAGATGGGTACGGCCAGTCTCCTCGCAAACTCATCTTTGCTGCGCTCGTTTCGCATCCATCCCCTCGTGCTTGTCGGATCTTCAGTGTTAGATAATTTTGTGAATTTTATGTTTACTCTCATCCTCGTCGTGACCCCCATCGCTTTTCTGTCTGACAGCGGCATCACTTGGCAAATCCTCTGGGCGCCGGTGACATTGCTACCTCTCATTCTCATTACGTTCTCTCTCGCCGTATTAATGGCCGTGGTGAATGTGTTCTATCGTGATGCCAGTTTTGTCCTGAGTTTTGTTTTCAGTATTAGCTTTTTTCTCACTCCGATTTTTTACCCTGTGGAATTTGTCCCTGAAAATTACCGCTGGTTGATCGATTACAACATCTTCTTCCATGCGATAGCCCCATTTCGCTCTGCCCTCTATTCGTCTGAGGCCTTTGCATGGTTTCCCATCTGGCTGAAGTCCATGGGCTGGGGAATAGGCCTGATGATTTTATCTTTTATGTACTGGGGGAAAAAACGCAATGAACTCTTCATCGCCCTCTAATATTGTGCTGGAGGCGAAAGACCTTCATCTCGAATACCCTATCCGTCTTTATGCCCACACCGGGTTACGTGACTCATTTATCTCAGCTCTTAAAAATCCCTGGGACTTTGTGATGAAATCGCCGGAGATGCTGCCGGTATTGCGAGGGCTAAACCTCACACTCCACAAAGGTGATCGCTTGGGTCTCTTGGGGGTCAACGGCGCGGGAAAAACAACTTTGTGTCGGATCCTAAGTGGTATGGTTTATCCGCAGATGGGCACTGTGACTCATGCCGGAAACGTCGAAGCGATTTTTGATGTGGGTACAGGCATTATGCCTGAGCTCACTGGCCGCGAGAACGCTTATCTCCTCGCACGCTTATTCTATAACACTCGCCAAGTGCCCAAGGACCAAGTCGAAGAGGCGTTGAGTTTTTCTGAGCTCGGTCCTTTTCTCGATATGCCTTACAAGACCTATAGCCGCGGGATGCAAGCACGCCTGGTATTGTCACTGGTTTCAACGAAACCAAGCCAAATCCTCATTCTTGATGAAGTGTTTGACGGGGCGGATGTCTTCTTCAAAGAAAAAATTGCGGCTCGCATGATGAAAAAAATCGAAACCTCGGATGCCGTGATCTTTGTGTCTCACGGACCCGAGCAGATGCTACAACTTTGTAATCGTGTGGTAGTGCTTTCTTTGGGAACGATTGTCTTTGATGGCCCCCCTCAAGAGGCCATCAACTACTACTTACAAAATGCTTCAGGTACGTTCGGCCAACGCTGAGATCTCTTCTTCTTCCTCCGCTTTCTTCTCGCGGGCCACGACTGAGTACATGGCCGGCACCACAAAAAGCGTAAGAACTGTCGATACGAAACTCCCCCCAATGATAGACCATGCCATGGGCCCCAAGACCTCGGCACCAGGGCCAATCGCTAATGCTGGCGGCATGGCACCGGCGATGGTGGCAAATGAGGTCATCAGAATTGGGCGCAAGCGCTTGGGACAAGCCTCTTCCAAGGCCGCGCGAATATCTTTGCCCTCGCCTCGTACTTGATTCGTGAAATCCACAAGTAGGATCGAGTTCTTTTTAACAATCCCCATCAAGAGAATCAATCCGATGGCCGAGTACATGTTCAATGAAAGATCCAGTGACCAAAGGGCTATGAAAGCTCCGGAGAAGGCAAAAGGCAAAGCCAGGAGAACAACCACTGGATCAACGAAACTGTTAAACTGACTTCCCAAGACCATGTAAGCGATCAAGATTCCCAGGACCAAAGCAAACAACAAACTGGTGACGGCCTGGCGGAACGTCTCTGAGCTACCTGACTCCACCAACATGTAACCTGGTGGTAAATGCTTCTGCGTAATCACTCGCACCATATCGAGCGCCTCGCCTTGCGATTTTCCTTTAGCGATGCCGGCAAAGATGTTTACCGCGCGTGAGCGATCTTTTCGTGTCACAGATGTGGCACCAGCGCGCTCGTCGACTTTCACGACTTCTGTGAGTCGCACGAGTTCTCCACGAGTGTTACGAACAAAAATGCGTCCCAAGGTTTCTTTCTCATTCGGAGATACGTCGGCCATCTTGACACGAATATCGTTGCGGTGACCGTCCTTTGAGAATTTGCCAATCGCCTGCCCGCCCACCAAGGCGTTGATAGTGCGCCCAATCTCATCCACACTCACACCGTATTTTTTCGCCGCATCACGATCAGGCGTGATATGAACCTCGGTGACTGCCGCTTTGTAATCGGTGTCGACATCGGCGTAAATACCGGATGCGTTCATCTCATCCATGACGGCTTTTGTCGCTGGAACAAGGCCCTTCCATTCTGGTCCAGTAAGAGTGAATTCCACTGGGAAACCCCGCCCGCTGGCGGAGAACCCACCTTGCGAAGTATCCTGCACGAAGATCTGTCCACCCTGGATCTTTTTAAATTCCGCACGGTACTTATTCAGTAAATCTTGCTGACGAAGACGCTCACCTGTATCTGGGTCTATGGGTCGCTCGTCTCGGGGCTTAAGTGTTACGAAAACTTGTGCCGTGTTAGATTCACTTCCACCGAAGCCGCCAATGGCAACAAAGAAACGCTGCACTTCTGGTTTGTCTTTCAAAGCGGCTTCAATTTGTTTCGTCACATTGTCTGTGAACTCAAGGCTCGACCCTTCGGCAGTCTTAAGGCGCATTAGAAAGAAGCTAGTATCCTGTGATGGGACAAACTCCTTCGGAATTTTTGTCACAAGAAAGAATGTGGAAATAAAAAACACAAAAGATAGTCCAAGTGTGAGTGCACGGTGATCAAGCACGAACTTTAACCAACGTTGATACCAGGTGATGACGTGGTCAAAGATACGGTCCACGAACGCGCCCAGCTTCGTTGTCCGTCCAGGAGGATCCATGAACTGTGAACAGCGCATCGGAGTAAGAGTCAGTGCTTCAACTAGTGAGAGACCGACGGCGACAGAAATGGTGACGCCGAACTGAAAGAGATACTTGCCGATGATACCGTCCATGAGCGCCACGGGAATGAAGATGGCGATAATCGCTACCGTCGCTGCGAGGGCGGCGAAAGTAATTTCATTGGCGCCGTCGAACGAAGCTTTGCGACGACTCTTGCCCTCTTCGTGGTGACGGTAAATATTTTCCAAAACCATGATGGCGTCATCCACCACTATACCAATCGCCAGTGAGAGTCCAAGAAGTGAAAAGGTATTCAGCGTAAATCCGAGCCAGTTCAGAATGATGAACGCTCCCAGAATCGAGGTAGGAATCGCCAAAACGACGTTCACGGTGGCGGCGAATGAGCCGAGGAAGAGCCAGCACACAATCGCCGTGAGAATGGCAGAAAGGATCATGGTAAAAATCAACTCATGAATAGAGTCATCAATGAACTTCGTGCTGTCGAAGTTCACACCGAGTTCCATCCCCGCTGGAAGACTTTTTTGTAATTCCTCAATTTTTTTCTTAACACCTGCGGCGACCGCCACAGTGTTCGAGCCACGCTGTTTGCGGATACCGAGACCCACTGCATTCTTACCGTTGGTGCGAGAAATGCGACGGACATCGGCCAGTCCGTCTTCAACTTCGGCCACTTCACCAAGGAAAATGGGACTGAAGTTGGCGGCACCTCCACGACGGATCATCGGAAGTTTTTTAAACTCTTCAACTGTCGAGGCTTCGCCGAGAGTTCGCACGTTTCGTTCACGAGTGGAGTCTTCTAAAAATCCTGACGGTGCTTCTTGGTGCTCTGTTTGAATCGCGCCGATGACATCCGTCACGGTCATCTGAAATTGGTTGAGTTTTTTTGAGTCGACCCACACGCGCAGGTTTGGGTCAACATAGCCACCGAGGAATACGTCGGCCACACCGGGAACCGTTTGAAACTTGTCTTTAAGTTGGTCACGCACGAACGCCATCAACGTTTTACGATCCATCTCATCCGAGGTTACCCCTAGCCAAAGGATGGGACGATCGTCGGGGTTCACTTTGGTGATAATGGGCGGATCGATGTCTTCCGGCAGATTGCGCTGGGCCTGATTGAGTTTCGCTTCGATCTCTGAAACGGCTACGTTGATGTCTTTTTCCAAACCAAACTCTACCGAAACGTTGGCTGAACCAAGCCGTGCCGTAGAAGTCACCGACTTCACCCCTTCGACGGCGACTACCGCCGATTCGATGGGATCCACCACATCCAACTCCATGACTTCGGGAGCTGCACCTTCATAGGTCACCTGGATGTTTACCACTGGAAAGTCTACGTCAGGCAACTGGCTCACGCCCATTTCTCTAAAAGCCAAGAAACCAAAAACCATCAAGCCTAGCATCAACATCCAAGCAAAGACCGGACGACGAATAGAAATATCTGAAAGACTCATGGGCTCACTCCTGTCGCAAGTTGTAACTGCAACGCCAACATTTCTCGTTCAAGCACCGCTCTTTCAAAGCCGCGCTTGTTATCAATGTATTCATTCAAAGAAACCAACACGTCGAGGCTTGTGACCAGACCATAGCGGTAGTCTTTTCTATTTTCTTGGTAGGTGGCTTCAGCTTTACTTTGTGCCACCTTGAGATCACTCACCACTTTGTCCAGCGTCTGAACATTCTGCCAAAGAATACGTACGTCCCGCTCTACTTCTCGTTTAAGACGATCGTAGACAAGGACGTTTTCCCGTTTTCGCTCGGCAGCTTCGCGGGTCTGCGCCATCACAGTGCCTCCCTGAAAGATAGGTACAATGACTGCCACGCCAATATCCCACTCCGAGTCTTGCAAGATGCCGGTTCGCTCAAAGTAGTAGTTCGCGTTGAAGTCCACACTCGGATGGTGTCCCGCTTTGGCGATACTAATCTCTTTTTCGGTGAGTTGAATCGACTGCGCGCTGGCCTTGATGTCAGGTCGTTGCTGGGCCTGCTGGAGGTATTCTCCGAGCGCCCCGGCTTTCGCGACACTTTCTGGCAGAGGCCCGTAAGCGGGACTGTGCTCAGCACCCGCTAAGAAGTTGACCCTTTCCTGTGTCGCTAACAAGGCATTTTCAGCACGAGAAACATCGGCATCAACTGAGGCGAGTTGTGCCTCGGCCTGCATGAGTTCTCCTTTGCGTGAGCGTCCTACGCGCACGCGCTCACGCAACTCTTTGGCGCGATCTTCACTGAACTCACGAAGTTTTTTGATATTCTCTAAATCTTTTTTTGCCATCCACAAATTATAGTAGGCCTCCGTGGTGGCCTGCCACAGCCCTAGCCCTGCTTGCTCCCGCAAGCGCTGCTGAAGCTCGAGATCGATCTTGGTAAAGGAGTAAGCTGAAAGAGTACCGGCGCGGTAAATAGGCTGATTAAGATTCACAAGTGCAGAGTACTGATTAATTCGAGTAAAGGCCGAAGCAGAGCCAGGTGGTGGATCAATCTCAGTGTAGTTATAGCGACCGGTCACAGTGGGGAGTAAAGTCCCACCAGCACGGGATTTTCGTGCATCCGCTTGGTCCTGGCGTGAGTCCGCAATCTTTAAAGTTTCTGATTGCTTCTGCGCTAAAGAATGAAGCTGCCTGAGCCCCTCCAGCGTTGAAGCTGGTGCCTGCGACAAGAAAAGAAAAAGACTGAAGATCATCATAAAACGTTCTCGTGGGTTGGAGAGAATACTTTTTGCAACAGCGCCAAAGCCTCAGAGACCTGCTTTTGTTCGCGCTGACTGAGTTCATTAAGATAAGACTGCATGCGCTTTTCGACTTCCAAGCGAATTCGTTTCACGATCGCTTGCCCTGAGCGTGTGAGCTTGAGCACCACCTGCCGACGATCGGTGGATGATGGATCGCGGGATAAAAGTTTCGCTTGGACCAGCACATCCACCATTTTCGACATCGCCGCAGGGGTCACGCCCAGATGGCGCGCCAGATAGCTCGACGATCCGTGGCCGACGCCGACAAAGAATAAAACGCGAAACTGATTGATAGTCAGCCCCTCCGGCAAACCGGAATGCAGTTCTTTGCGCCACTCGCGCATGACCGAAGGAATTGTGTCTAAGAGATGAGAAGCCAACATAGTTGCCTAAAATAATAGTTAACCCTGTTAACTAATAACAGGTTAAGTTTGCGTGTGTTCAAGTTTTGGTGAGTTTTATTTAATTTTCTTGGCGCAGCGCAGCCCGTGTGTCATTCTTTCGTATGGCCCTCGCACTCATTACATTATTTATCGGCATGGCTTCGGTTCAGTTCGGCGCTTCTATGGCGAAGGGACTTTTCCCTTTGCTCGGAGCTACAGGGGCCACTAGTTGGCGGCTTTTCCTAGCCGCTTTAATTCTGGTGGTGGTCTGGCGTCCTTGGCGCCAAAAAATCACCCGCCAAGAATTGAAACTCATCCTTCCCTACGGGGCGGCACTGGGTTTAATGAACGTTACTTTTTATGTGGCCCTTTCGCGCATTCCCCTCGGTATTGCGGTCGCACTGGAGTTCACAGGCCCTCTCGCTGTCGCCATTTTCACCTCACGCCGTCCGAGAGATTTTGTATGGGCACTCTTGGCCGCCATCGGGCTGGTGATGCTTTTCCCCACTCCGCAATCACAGCTTGATCCTTTTGGAATGCTCATGGCCTTGGTCGCGGGCGCTTGCTGGGCGGGTTATATTATTTACGGTCAAAAAGCCGGAGCGGCTTTGCATGGCGGTCGCGCCGCAAGTCTTGGCATGTTGGTGGCCATGCTAGTGGCCTTACCGATCGGGCTTGTTGATCGCGGAACACAACTTTGGCAGCCGACTCTTCTCGGAATGGCTTTTCTTGTCGCCATTTTTTCCAGCGCGATTCCCTACTCACTAGAAATGATCGCGCTTAAACGTTTGCGCGCTAACACCTTCAGCATTCTTATGAGTCTTGAGCCAGCACTGGCGACACTGATGGGCTGGCTCTTTTTAAAAGAGATTCTTTCGCCCGTCGAGCTCGCGGCCGTCGGCTGTATAATTGCCGCCTCCTTGGGGTCAGCGCTAACCTCGCAAAAACCTGGGCCGGCATAGGGTTTGCTCTGTCTTATTGGCCAGCTCATATAACTTGTGGAAAAACGTGTTCCTATGAACCAGCGTGCGCTTAGCTTTTTGACACTTATAATCTTATGGTCACTTTCAGCGGCCCACGCTCGCACATCTTATAAAATCACCGAAGGCTCGTATCGTTCAGACCTTGTAAAACGAGATGTACCTTACTGGGCGATGGTGCCGACAGTGCAAAGCCGCTTCCCTACACCTGTCGTTTATTTTCTCCATGGAAGAGGTGGAACTCCTCGTCAGTTTTTAGAAGTCGACGGCCCTAAAATACTCGAGGCCCACGTTAAAAATGGTGGACGTCCTTTTGCTGTGATTGCCCTCAGCGGACGGGTAGAGAATCGTGACACCTACTGGGTGAACGAAGCCCGCGGTCTTCCTTGGGCCGACATGATCTTGAAAGAAATGATTCCCGCTTTAGAAGTAAAGTACTTTGTTGGTGGGCATGATGAGAACCGCATGATCGCCGGGATATCCATGGGCTCTCACGGCGCTTTTCAACTCGGTTTGAATTCGCAAGGTATGTTCCGCTGTGCCGCTGGCCACAGTATCGTCGTGCGTGACTACGCAACGGCATCCCAACAGTTTCCTGTGGCATTTGGTACCCGAGCTGAATTTGACCGCCGTGATCCACTCACACTGTTGCGTGCCTTTATCGATCGTCGCCAAGTTCCGTTAAAAAAAGTTTGGATTGATATTGGTAAACAAGACGATCCCCTCTTTTTGCGTCAGGCAAGACTTTTTAAACAAGAACTGGCACGAATTGGTTACAGCGCGAACCACGGTGATAAGCTGGATGTAGACCTCACAGATGGCCGTCATGACTATGATTATTGGAAGAAACGCATGCCAGAATACATAAATTGGTACTCACGTTGTTTTCTGTCCTCATCCCGCTAACACCCCGCCCATTCTTACGCTGAAGTTTCCTTTGCAACCTCATATTTTTTAAGAATAATCGCCCCGCGCATGACTCTTAATTAAGGCGAGTTTACATGAAACTGTTTCTCAGTCTCTCTGCCCTTCTTCTTTCATTAAATCTTCACGCTAGAAATCGCGTTGTCACAATCAAAGATCACCAACTTGTGGTGGATGGTATCAAGCAACCGATGCTTTTTGGCGCTGAACTCCAGTACTTCCGTTTGCGCGGTGGTTACGGCCCCAACGTTCCTCGTGAGAAAGTTCTCGATCATTGGGGCAAAGCACTTGATCGCATGGTTGAAGCCAAGATGAATGCGATCAGTTTCTATATCCCATGGGACTTCCACGAATACGCTGAAGGCAAATTCGATTTCCACGGGACCGTCGACCAAGACAACGATGGCAACGCCGACTACCCTTCACGCGACCTTCACACCTTCTTTAAAATGATCGACGAGCGTGGCATTAAGCGCATCATGGTTCGCCCAGGGCCTTACATCAATGCCGAATGGGGCTTTCTTGGATTTGGTGCGATCCCGCAGTGGTTCCACGAGAAATACCCTGACAGCCATATGCAAACTTCATGGGGCTGGAAAACCAAACTCTACGACTATCACAACCCGGATTTACTTCGTCATACAAAAATCTGGTTTGAGACACTCCTTAAACAGGTTCTCTCTGACAAGATGGGCGCGGGCAAACCGATCATGTTCATGCAGATCGATAACGAGACCAACTTCCAATGGCAATCGATTTACAATCATGACTACGGCCCTCGCGCCATCGGTCGCTACCAAGACTTCTTGAAGTCTCGCTATGCCGACATCACTGCATTGAATCGTGCGCACTCACGTACGTGGGCCAACTGGGCCGCTGTCAAAGCGCCCGTTTTGTTTGGCAAGAACCGCGCCGAAGACCAAGACTGGTATCGCTTCCAGGACTACAGCATCTTTGATTATCTGAGAAAGATTCGCGGCATCTGGGAAACCCTTGGCGTGCAAGAGCCCGAAATTCTTTTCACGCTTGCTGAGAGCTACAATGCTCCCAACAACGGCATGTTGCCGAACTACCGCTACCGCAATATGCCAGGCGAGACCGGCATGATGACGGTGAACCTCTATCCGAAAACTTTCGAGACACCGGATAAGACTCTCCACAATCAACCTTTCAAATCTGACTTGGATGTTCTCGCTGCCGATGAGGCCAGCGACCTCTACCTCAAATCAAAACAAGAATGGGTTTTTGGCCCAGAGATTCAAGGCGGCTGGTGGAAAGGCATTGATGTGTCTGACGAGTCACGTCAGCAAACGTACCTCACCACTTCCGGTCGCGGAATGAAGGCCATCTTCATCTACTACTTCAACGAAGGTTATAACTGGGGTGTGGAGTGGGCGCGCGGTCAAGTGCTGCCGATCTACGAAGAGCTTCGCAAAGAGATGGGCTTCGCTCGTATCGATGCTCACCTGCTCTCAAACGCATTCTGGGGTGAGTTGCAAGCGCGCGTAGATCAAAAGCTTTTGATTGGCTTCAACGTCCGTGATCTTGTGCAATTCGGTTCATGGGGCCAAGAGCACAAACTCTATTTCGATGCCCCTCTGGGCGCTGATGCTGAAAAGAAAGAGCATTTTGATGTCGTCAAAAAAATGGGGGAAAAACTATTCGGTCCGCACGCGGACTTCCTCGCCCGTTCAACCAATGTTTTTGATTCTGTCGCACTCGTGAAAGACTCTGAGATGCACGCCACGTCGTTCGAGCCGCGCTTAGATAATATCCTCACGTCAGCTGATTGGGCGGCTGGTCTGGTTGGTTTGCTTTCAAACGAAGGCGTTCAGCCCCGTGTGCTTCATGGTGATATCAATCAACCCGCAGATTTCGACTCTTCAAAAATCCTCTTCCATATCGATAGCGATGTGAATGCTGCTGGCACCATCGCGGCCCTTCGTCGCGCACTTGCTCAAGGTCAAACCGTGGTGAATTTCCTGGGAGACAATGCCGCTCGCCAGCTTACGGAAAGCTCACGCCTGTCGGCTTCTTATCACGGCGATAACAAGCGCCAGACATTGACCTATTTCCTCGATGCTCAAGGCCGTCTTGCGCCGAAAGGCACACCAGGCGCGAAATCAGTTGGACTTGTCGTAGCATCTCCTATGTTCACTTATGATCTCGGCAACCGAACGCATAACTGCCAGGGCATCTTGTACCAAAACGATAAGATCGTGGGTTACCGCTGTGGCAACTTGATTCAAATTGGATCGCTCTTCTTTGATGGCTACAACATGAGCCACTACCATGAGATCGACACACAGAATCACCGCGCCTTCTTGCGCGCCCTCCTCGCAGAGCAGTCTGTGGCGCCTATGATTGGCATTGACGCTGCTGCAAAAAAAGTGGCCGCCTTTGCTCGTCGTGATGCCAACATGACCTGGATTACTATGAAGACTTCTCAGCGTAATGCCCAAGAGATAAAACTCAAGATTCAAGCCGCCCTTTTACCGGGAACAGCGACTAAGTATGAAGTGCGTGATCTTTTGAATGAGACGGTGCAGATTCTCACAGCAAAAGAACTCACTGAAACCGGCTTCACCTCGTACCTCAAATCAGAAGACAGCACGGTCTTCACAATTAAGAAGAGCGCTCGATGAAATCCTTCGTCCTTTTCATTTTGTGTTTTAATGTCTGGGCCGGTGAACTGCGCTTCACCCCGCCGGGTATGACACAAATGAAAGGGCCACACCAAGCACTTTGGCCGGAAGACCAAGGCAATGGCCTCTTGATGATTTCCATCAACGGCACAGGCGCTGAGCCACACGGGCTCGTACCTTTCGGAGAGACAGTTATCAAAATGGGTTATCACAAACTCGGCATTGATTATCCCAATGGCGTGATCCCTACGAAGTGCAAACACTCTACGAATCCCCTCTGCTACGACCACTACCAACGCGAACTCGTGCTGGGTGATCAAGTCAGTTATGAAGTGAACATCAAACCGACCGACGCTGTTTTGCCCCGCTTACTGGTTGCTTTGAAGTTCCTTGTACAAAAAGATCCTATACGCTGGGGACGCTTTTGGAAAAATGATCAACCGGTCTGGAGTAAAATAGTGCTCTACGGTCATTCGCAGGGCGCCTGCCATGCGGCGTATCTTTCAAAACTCGTGAGTGTGCACGGTGTGTTTCTCACCGGTGGGCCTTTCGCGTACATGCCCGAGTTTGGTTACGCCGTTTGGCCTTCGCAAACGAGTGCCACAGATGCGAGCCGCTATCTTGCACTTTTGCACAAGACAGATTACTTCGATGTTCGTGAGCATATCGGTGTGATGAAATTGCTGATTGGTGAAGCCCGTTTCGCTGAACAAGTCGTCGTGGCCCAACGGCCGGAGCGTGATGGCCACAATGCCATCATCATTGATCCGCACTACGCTGGCGTTTGGGAATCTTTCTTAGCGTCTTTCAGTAACATGAGATAAAGGCTTTCAACCTTGGTGCGTGCCCAGGGAGTCTTACGCAAGAATTTCAAACTTGATTTGATGCTCGGTTCGAATTGAAAGCAGCGAATCTCCACTAAAAAGCCCAACTCATCCCAGCCATAGTGAGCGACTAGTTCATTTAAAATGAATTCGAGCGTTTTGCCATGGAGGGGATCATTGCTCATCTCATAATCCGTGTCACATAGCCCGATGTGAGATCCCGTGCGCGCAGGTAACTCATATTTTCATCATCAAGCATTCTACGCGACTCAATCAAATAGACGGCACGTCCATCGACTCGCGCGATAGCGCCCATCCAGCGGTCTTTGGCACGCTGAAGGACCACTTCTCGAGACATGCCCCGAGGCACACGACTAGCAATCGCTGGTGCATGAAAGCCGAACTGTGCAAATGAACTCGCGCGTCTCTCATATCCCGCCGTGAACATAATCGTGCAGGCCGACTCGCATGAAGAGTTCACTACGGTATTAACCGTGCCATTCAATCGTTGGACCCGATTCACGAAATCCAATGCGGCGCCGATTTCGCCGCCGCCTGACGAGAGCTCAACATTGACAACACTATCTTTCGCCAACTCTTTTGAGATCTTGGTGATGAGTGAGTTTATAGAACGTGGAGTAATATCCCCGCCAAATCGAATGGTCGTTTCAGCATAGGATAAGAAGCTCAGGGAGCAGAGAATTATCCAGGCAATTTTTTTCATACTGCTCTCTAACATCCCCCATGAAATCCTGTCTCACTACCTGTAATTATTATCAAACTTGTCTGTTTGAATCTGGTTCTCCCAAGGTCTTTGACGACTGAGAACTTTCCCTTGAAAATAGATCTATGAAGACTTCTTTGTTGTTCATGCTCTTGTCGATCACAAGCTGTGGGAGCGGTTCTTCCGGCGACGGAATCACCAAACTCACCCCCGGCGGCAATGCTGAAGAGGCTGCCTGGACCAACGAGTTCATGGATCTGGTCAACGCCCATCGTGCCGAAGAAGGCCTAAGACCCCTCACTGAAAATGATGAGATGAGCGAGATTGCTGAAGGCCACAGCCTAGATATGGCCGAGGGCGATGTGGGCTTCGGTCATGGCGGCTTCTCCGGTCGTTGTTCGGCGGCCCGCAATGCCCTAGGCGGTGGCAACTGGTGTGGCGAAAACGTCGCCCGCGGCCAAACGACCCCTGAAGCTGTGTTTAATTCCTGGCTTAACTCTTCGGCCCACCGAGATAACCTAGAGAACCCCCGCGCCACCCATATGGGCCTGGGCTTTGCCCGCAACCCCGCAGGTGGACTTTACTGGACCCAGCTGTTTCTCGAGCGTTAGACCTCTTGGCAGTGCGCCATGCACTGTGCTAAGTAAGCCTCATGAAAACACCATCTTCTGCCAGAGCACCTAAATCTTTAAAGCCTACCAAGGCCATTCCTCCGCGCGGTTATATCGATAACAGCAAAAGCACCGTGTACCTCAGCAACTTGAGCTACCGTCGCGACCGCGCAGACATCAAGCGCTTGATGTCGCAATTCGGTGAAGTAAAATACGTTAAACTCGTCATGGATCAGGCCACCCAAACTTCAAAAGGCATGGCCTTCGTTGAAATGAGCAACGCTGCTGAAGCACAAGCCGCGATTAAAGCTCTCAAAGGCCAGATCATTGATGGACGTACCATGAAAGCTGCTCCTGCTATTCCAATGGGCGGCCCTGTGACTGTTCGTCTGGATGCCACAGAGAAGATGCCGGAAGAGAAAAAGCCACGCACTCGCGAGCGTCGTGTGGGCAATTTGAGTTCTTTGCAAGATTACTTGGCAAAGAAGTCAAAGAAAGCTGAGAAGACCGAACGCTTTCCAGGAAAATTCTAAGTCAAAAAAAAGCCTCCTTTCGGAGGCTTTTTTTATAGATCGTCCGTAAGGAATTCCATATCCCGCTCTTCGCAATCCCTTTCGTCTTCTTCCGTCGTACTGTCTTCGCAGAAAGTGATGGCGCTTAGATCGAGGGCCTTTAGCTGGTCAGCAGACCACGCCGCTTCACACTTTGTGACCGCAGCTGCCCCTGACTCAGGCACCTTCGTCGTAACGCCATTCTGTGTGAGACGGACATCAAAAACGCGTGTCGAAAATGTGCTTGAACAGTGGTAATTCGCCAAATCGATCCTTGCTCTAATGGTGTGCTTTGAAGTTGCGACAGCGTTGTCTCCGAGTTCAAAGTCAGAGCTATCAGTCATATTAAGAGTAAGGATATTGCCGCTTAAGTTTGCGCCGGGCAATTTCAAAACTTCATCAAGACTCTCTTGCGTGATCTCTTCCATCTCTACACTTTTATCGACTGTGCCTTCAAGTAAGTCTCTATCCTCAACGTACTTGTAAATTTTTGTGCCATCTACTTTTAAGATAACACTATATTCATCAGACTTAACGGGAACGACTTTAACTGTGTAGTTTCCATCGACGTCACCCTCGTAGTGATGGACCGTTCCCTTGGTCGATTGAATTGAAACTAAACCGCGCTCTACACTGAGTACAGCGTCCTGAATGTTTTCAATGTTATTTCCGCCATTGCCAGATCCACCCGAACCACCGCATGAAGCGAGTGTCGCAAGCAAGGCCATAGACATGATCTTTTTCATAGGCATCCTTTCAAAATGTAAGCGCCGAGACCATACCTCAATTCTGGTTTTGCAGGGAACAGGCCTGGTAAATTTACTGTAGCATCAGTAAAACTGAAGTAAATCAGGGTATTTATCGATTTTTACGAAGGATAGATTTCGTATATGATGAACACATAAGGAGATAACTATGAAATGCCCAAGCTGCAAAGAGACCAGTCTCGTGATCTCAGAAAGAAAAGGGATCGAAATCGATTACTGCCCAGACTGCCGCGGCGTCTGGCTGGATCGTGGTGAGCTCGACAAAATCCTCGAAAAATCCAAAGAAGAGGATCGCCCTCAACCGCAAGACAGAGATCGTGACCACGACCGTCGTCCCTCATCGTCTTACGACCAAAGACCCTATAAGAAGAAGAAATCTATTTTCGAAGAACTCTTCGACTAATTCTTACAGACCTATGCCCCAGGGCCTCAACGGCCCGACATATCCTTGGCCTTTTATTACCGTCCCATGGGATACGACTTCCCATGGGATTTTTATTTATCATGAGTCTGTTCGCCTCTGTTTATGCCCAACCCGTTACTGTAGCGGTGGTTGAGCAGGGCAAATACGTGGCGCAGGCAGCGGGCTGTCTCAACTGCCACACCGCTGATCGTAATGCTCCCCTGGCCGGTGGGGTGAAAATCGCGACACCTTTTGGAACTTTCTACGCACCAAATATTTCCTCGGATCCAAAGTTCGGCATAGGGACCTGGAGTGATAAAGATTTCTTAAAGGCCGTCAAGCGTGGGATTTCACCCAAGAATCAATACTATTATCCAGCATTTCCCTTCAGTGCCTACACGAAGCTCACTGACAGTGACGTGCTCGCCATTCGTGCTTACTTAAATACTCTTGCTCCGCAAGCGGTGGCCTCGAAGCCGCATGAAGTAAGCTTCCCTCTCAATCAGCGTAAGCTGATGTACTTCTGGCGCAAGCTCAACTTCAAACAGAAATTCCTCACGGCCGGTGAAAAGCGCACGTTCAAGTATCAAGGTGAGTTCCGCCCGAAAGCACTACGTAACGAGAGCTGGAATCGCGGAGCCTATCTTGCTGAAGCTGCCTTCCACTGCACCGAATGTCATACACCACGCAATAAGCTCGGTGGTCTTAGGACCGGTCAATGGATGGCGGGTGCCATCTACGGAGAAAAAGAGATCGCTGGTAACATCACCCCTCACCCAGACGCCGGCCTTGGACTGTGGAGCACCGAAGACTGGGACCTTTTTTTGAGGACAGGCGAAACACCTGACGGTGGCGAAGTGAGCGGAGAAATGTATCGTGTGATTCGTAACGGAACCGCCAAGCTCACCGGCGAAGATCGCGCGGACCTGATTGAATACCTACAAAACATTAAAGCAGTAAACCGAACAATGGAGAAACCTCAATGAAACATTTAATGCTGGCCTGCCTGCTCGCCTTCGTCAGCTTCGTTCCAAAAACCTCTATCGGCGCCGAGGATGTTCGCGAGCTCAAGGTCGTGATGGAGGAGATGGGAAACATCTTCAAGGCCCTCGGAAAATCTGTGGCACAAGGCAAGGTTGGAGCAACTGAGTTAGCGAGTGCTCGCCAGCTCGTGAAACTGGTCGAAGAGTCGGCTACGCTGTTGCCAGATCTTTCAAGTTTCCCAGACCGCGCCGTCGCGACACAACGCTACCTCGACCTCAACAAACAATTGCTGGTGGTGATGAAAGATGCCGAAGCAGCGATTTCTCGTGCTGATGCGTCGGCGGCCCTGGACGCCCTCGAGGCAGCAAAAGAACTGCGCACAATCGGGCATGACGAGTTTAAGCTCTAGCCTTCTGATTCAAGAAAATTTGGGTCATCGCCCCTGCGGTGATGGCCCAAAACGCCGAGCCTACTCCAAACAAACTCAACCCTGAAGCTGCCACGGCAAAAGTTATAAACGCTGCTTCTTTGTGGTACTGATCCTCCAGCGCATTTTGCAAACAATTCGCCGTCGTACTCAGAAGTGCAAGACCGGCGATGGCAATGACCATCTCAGCTGGGAAAGCGGCAAAGAGTGATGTCACCGAGCCGGCCATAATCCCCACCAGCATGTACAACACACCTGACACCACACCGGCGACATAGCGCTTGTTGCGCTCTTCATGAGATTCAGGCCCCATGGCAATCGCAGCGGTAATCGCCGCGAGATTAATGGCAAAGCCACCAAAACACGCTGTGAGAAGATTCATTAAACCTGACCAGGTCATCAGGCTTGAAACCGGCGCTTGAAAACCATTGGTGCGCATGACTGCGAGGCCTGGTAGATTCTGCGAAGCCATGGTCACCACGAAAAGCGGCACGCCCACACTTAAGAGTACAGACCAGCTCCACACAGGCGCGACAAAACTCCACGTGGTGGGTGCGAGCTGAATTTGAGCGAACTGCAATTCGCCGATCGCAGCAGCAGCGACAATACCGGCAAGCAAGACAAACAGCATTGCTAAGCGTGGCTTCCACTTTTTTCCGGCAAGATAAGCCAGCAGCATGACACCGACGAGTAGTGGCTGTGATTTGATTGAGAGAAATGTTTCAAGACAAAACTTCAAAAGGATTCCACCCAACAGCGCTGAGGCCAGTGACATGGGAATA
>JAKFUR010000073.1 GCA_021732585.1 Bacteriovoracaceae bacterium | reverse complement strand
CAGACCACTTTTGCCACCACCACCGATGTGAGTGTGATTTGGAATTAATCGAACAAACGGCGAGGACTTCCTACGGGAAGCTCCTCGCTATTCTCACCAAAGCCTCGAATGGAGATGTCGCCCTCGTGGAAGACGTGCTCTCTCAAGCGTTCATCAAAGCGCTCGAAGTTTGGCCTGTGAGTGGAACTCCGACGAATCCTGATGGCTGGTTAGTAAAAACCGCACGCCGTGCTATTATTGATCGCTTCCGCCATCTGAAGGTCCAGGATCAGTCCATCGATTTTCTTTTGGATAAGATCGAAGAAGATACATCAGACTATCCCGATCAACGGATGGCCTTGCTGTTTGTCTGTGCCCACCCAGCGATCAGCGAAGAGATTCGCACACCGCTCATGCTGCAAACGGTAGTGGGCCTTAACATCGAGCAGATTGCTTCCGCGTTTCTTTTATCCCCTGCCGCTCTTGAGAAACGTCTGGTGCGCGCCAAGAAAAAAATTAAAGAGACCGGTATCCCATTCGAGATACCGGAAAAATCAGAATTGCCGTCACGTCTGGAAGATGTACTGGATGCCGTGTACGCAGCTTACGGCACCTCATGGAATGAAATGACGGAGTCGCTAGAGAGCGAAGCATTTTTTCTGACGCGACTGATTGTGGAGACACTGCCACAAGAGGCCGAACCCAAAGGACTCTTGGCGTTGATGCAATTTAGTTCTTCGCGAAAATTGGCCCGTCGTCTTGGAGGTCGCTATGTCCCGCTCGATGAACAGGATGTGCATCTGTGGGATAAAAAACTTTTGAACGAAGCTGAAACACTTCTGCGATCTGCGTTTGAATTAAAAAATCCTGGCCGCTACCAATGGGAAGCCGCTATCCAATCAGGCCATGTCGCTCGGCGAGTGTTGGGTGTTGATAATCGTCGCGATCTTCTGGCGCTCTATCGTGTGCTCCTCACCGTCGCCCCATCGGCGGGCGCTTGGCTTTCTTATGCAGGGGCTTTCTTAAGTTTTGGTGAGGTGCTAGAGGCGCAGAAAATTCTAGAGACCCTTGCTGGAGACGACATGAAAAACCATCAGCCGTACTGGGTGCTCAAAGCGAATTTGGCGGCGAAGCAAGGGCACATTAGCGAAGCAAAGAAATTTTATGAGCACGCCATTGGGCTCACAGAAGATGTGGCGGTCTCAATTTTTTTGCGAGATAGATTAAGCTCACTTGATGATTGATTAGTTTTGTCGAGTATCTTTAGAAAACGTTAAATATTTCTACTGCAAGGGCATTTGGTTTAATCAATTGCCTGGCGCTGCGGCTAGAATAAGGTATGAAGAATTTAAGAATTTTATCTTGTCTATTTTTTTGTGCCACGGTTTGGCATGCGAATGCAGTCGAGACTTCCGGTAAACTTTTACTCACCGGCGGCGTCACTCAGATCGAAGGCGCGGGCGGCGGTGGCCTTACTCCGTGGGCCTTCATCGGTGGGTACGGCACCCGAGATCAAGTGGGGGCAAGTGCCTACTACACGAATGTCGTGATCTCAGATTATCATCTCGAAAGCACTGGCGCACTCATTGGTGTTTATGATCGGGTTGAGTTTTCCTTTGCGCGACTCACTTTTGATACGCAAAAAATCGGAGCGCTGCTTGGTTTGGGCGAAGACTACAAGATCAAGCAATATGTTTACGGTCTGAAAGTTAAAATCTTTGGCGATGGCGTGCTTGATCAGTCATCTTGGGTGCCGCAAGTCGCGATCGGTGCTCAGTACAAAAAAAACCAAGAGGGTGACGTGGTTCGATCAGTGGGAGCCGACGACGACGCGGGTATCGACTACTACGTCTCAGCGACAAAAATTTTCTTAGCGCAGAGTCTTCTCGTGAACACAACGCTTAGACGCACGAAGGCTAACCAGCTGGGAATTCTCGGCTTCGGTGGTGACCAAGAGGCGAGTCATACTTTCCAGTTCGAGGGGTCTTTGGGTTATCTGCTCAATCGCCAGCTTGCTGTCGGGGTAGAGCACCGACTTAAGCCAGACAATCTTAAGGTTGCTGAAGAAAAGGACTGGTCGGATATTTTTATCGCATGGGCGCCCACTAAAAATCTTTCCCTCACGGCGGCATACACCGTGCTTGGAAACATCGTCTTGCGCGATGACCAGAGCGGCTTCTACACATCACTCCAACTTGGTTTCTAAACTTAAGGTACAACCGATGCTTTTTCCAACACTCTTCGTTCTCTTACTTTCAGGTCAGACCTTTGCGGCAGATCTTTCGGCGTTCAAGGCCTTCGGCGAAAAAGCGGGGCTTGTGAAAGTTGTCGATGACCTGATGATCAATCTCCTTGCAGATAAGCGCACAAAACCCTTCTTTGAAAAAGCAGACCAGGTTCGTATTAAAGAGAAGCTCGTAGAACAGTTCTGCGTGGAACTGGAGGGCCCGTGTACTTATACTGGGCAGACGATGAAACGTTCGCACAAAGGGCATGACATCAACACGGCGCATTTTTACGCTCTCGTGGAAGCACTTCAGCTGGCCATGGCCAAAAATGAAATCCCTGAACGAGCGCAGAACAAACTGCTCGCGAAACTTGCGCCGATGCACAAAGACATAGTTAATAAATGATTCAAAGTTTTAAAAACATACCCATCCGATATAAGTTGATTACGAGTTTTGGTCTCGTCATCGCGATCAATGCTGTGTTCGGAGTTTTTAGCCTTCGCATTATGCGACAGCTTGGTGACCTGGTGAACGTTACCTACGACAAGGCCCTGATGTCGGGGACGTTTGCGCAGGCGGCGAAGTTCAACTTCGCTATCTACGATGCCCAGACGCGCGCCGGACTTTTCGCAGATGATGCCAATGAATTTCGCAAGGCAATCTCACGAAGCGAGAAGGCACTTGAAACTTTAGAAGAGGATCTGGTGGTCGTCTCTGAGCGTACGCTGAGTGACAAGAGCAATGCGCTCATCGACGATGTGAGGCCTGCACTCACTTTCTTGCGCACGAGACACTCTGAGCTGACGTTGCAAAAGAAATTGTCACTCGGAACGCAAAGCCGTGAACATGCAATGGGCCTTGTGAAGTCATGGAACGAGGCTATCGGTAAGAGCGGTCTCTACCGTAAGCTTACGGCGCTTTACGATGACGCCGCGGAGCTGGGTTACGAATTCAGAATGGCTTCCGAGGAAAAAACACAGAAGATCATTTATCAGTCCCTGGCGATCTTGGTGAGCTGCATCGTCATTAGCCTCCTGCTTTCTTTCGCGGTCGCGTATTTCCTCATCTTACCTCTTTTCCGGTTGAACAGCGTTTGTAAAAAAGTCGCTGACGGTGACTACACCGTCCGTGCAAGCGTCGGTTCGCTAGATGAGCTTGGCATGTTGGCGAGTTCGTTTAATTCTATGCTAACGACGATACAGAAAAAAGACGAAAATATCGCCGCGCTTTTGGCGTCGCTGCCTTTCGGCCTTTTTTACATAGACGAACAGGGAAGCATTTCGAAAGAGCGCTCTCCGGCAACGAATAAGCTCTTCGAGGATTTTGAAAACTATGCAAATTTGCTCGACTTCTTTAGTGCACACAATGTGAGCACACACACCGTGGCTGACATCCTTAAAGCGACGTTCCAGAAACTCCTGCCGTTTAACTCAGCCGTGTTTTTGTTTCCTGATAGGATCGAGACGCAAGTCGGCGCGGAAGTCCGTACGATCCAGCTAACCTACAAGCCACACTATGGCCCGAAGAAAAAACTCGAACGGATCATCCTGTTGGCCGAGGACGTGACGGAAAAAAATAGGGCCCTCGATGAAAGTCGAAGCCTCACTGAGCGTGTGGAACGGATTTCAAAAGTTGCCGCTGATATTCCTGGGTTTAAAGAATTTCTCCAGGCGACAGCGAAGCTTTATGACTCGACGCTGGCCCAGCTTGGACACCCTCAGCAGAGTGCTGACCTGGCTCGCGACCTTCACTCGCTTAAAGGGCTTTTGGGTGTCTATGCTTTCACGGCTTGTGCCGCCTCAATCCACGACTTCGAATCGCACTTGCTCACTGGCACGGCCGGATCGGTGGACTCGCTCCGCGCCGAGCTGAACAGCTCTCGAACGATGTTCGACGAACAATCACGCGACATTCTCGAGGTCCTCACCATCGACGCGGCTCGCGAGCTAAAATACTTCGATGCAAAAAAGATTTCTCACCTCAAACAAATCGTCCTAGATGAAGGGAATCAACGGATCTTGCGCTTAATTAGTGAATTGGACCGGTTCCCTCTTAGTAAAGTGTTCGTTAAATACGGCACTCATGCTCAATCGGTGGTAAAAAAATTCGACGACAAAAAGGTGAACGTCTCCTTCGCTGCGTCCGACGAGATCTCTTTCGATGAGGCTCAACGCCTCGATTCAGCCCTTGTGCATCTTCTCAATAACTCCATAGATCATGGCATTGAGACGAGCTTGCAACGGCGAGAAGTTGGCAAAAGTGACACGGGTGAGATTCGCATCACGTGTCGTCGTAAATCGGACGAGGGGCTGGAGCTAAAACTCTCCGACGACGGGCAGGGAATAAATGTTGAGAGACTGGTCGCTAAGGCGGTTGAACATAACATCATGACCCCCCAAGAGGCGCAGTCCGCGAGCAATGAACGAAAGTTGAATCTAATCTTCGCAGCAGGTCTCAGTACCAAAGATGAAGCCAGTAGTGTTTCCGGGCGCGGGGTAGGTATGGATGCAGTGAAAAGCTACATCGAATCGTTGGGAGGCTCCATTGAACTCCATTCGCAGCTTCACGTGGGGACTACTTTTGTCATCCACGTTCCACCTTTAGAAAAAAACCCATAGGAGTTTGAACATGAAATTTTCCCTCATCCTATTTTTAATTTTAAGTTGCACTGCCTACGCAAAGAGTATTCGCATGGTGCAGGCGGATAAGGTGTTTCTTGGAGACGTGACAGATCAGCAGGCACTCGAGGCTTATGAAGACCCATCCATCGAAGAAAAAAATAAAGTTGAAAAAATTTCTGCCAAGATCGGAGACACAATCGAGTTTGCCAACCGTGATGAAGTAAACCACAACGTAAGTGGTACGTTCGGTGGGGTCAAGGTCTTTGACGTGAAGCTCCAGGCTCCTGGTAAGACGAACGATCGCTCGGTATTGCTTACGAAGAAAGGTGAGTACTATATCCAGTGCGCGATCCATCCGAAGATGAAGTTTAAGGTGACGGTAGATTAGGCCAGCCCTTTCCGTTTGGCGTACGCAAACGAGATTTTTTCTGTGAGGTCGTCAGACTCCCACGGCTTGACGACGTACCCATCTGCACCAAGAGAAACGGCGTTCAAGATGTCGGAGATGTCGTCCATAGTTGTAACCATGACAAAAGGAACATCGTCCAAATCTGTATTGAGTCGGACGTGACGTAAGAAATTGACTCCTTTACCATCGGGAAGATTCCAGTCCGAGAGGATAAAACCTGGTTTTCTTTCGGCCAGGATCTTTATCGCTTTTGCGACAGTGTCTGTGACTGTTACGGTGCCCCTGAATCCCATCGCAACAAGACTGTCGATCATCTTTCTTTGAAAAATGACAGTGTCTTCGAGGAAAAGAAAGTAGAGGTCCTTAGGCATAAGAACTTCGTTCAGTAGAATTTCACTCATCGCTGTTATCCTCGCTAAAGATCTGCATTAAGTTTTCTTCGAGCGGGCCTCGTGATACAGGCTTTAAAAGGTAGCCTGTTACCTTGTGGGCAATCGCTTCAACAACCTTGTCTTTTTCTGAGACAGTGGTAATCAAAATAAAAGGTAGTTTGGCGATACTTTCAGGTCCAGATCGTACGTGCTTTAAGAGCTCAAGCCCGTTTAGGTTGGGCATGTTCCAGTCTGAAAGAATGACGTCGAACTTGGCTTTAGAATTTTGTAGTTGGTTTATGGCAAGTAGACCATCCTCGGACTGCACGAGATTATCTTTCGAAAATCCCATTTCAATGAGTATTTTAATAAGGCCAGCACGCATAAAAGCTGTGTCGTCGACAATGAGAACTTTGATGTTTTGATAATTTGCTAGCATCTTAAGATATTAACCCGAAATCAAAGATTGTGTGTGGATTGTCTATTCAACAAAAGAGATACCTGATCGGGGCACTTCAGCTTACGATTTGGGGTCATTGAAAGAGGTCTTATCTCTGAAGTACGTGACAGGGTCAAAGGCTATGATTAAGAATAATTCCGTCGTCGAGGTTAGCCGAGGGCGCGGCACCGGCCGCTTGAGAAATTTCTACTACCGCGACCACGTCGACGCTATCAAGTTGTGGCTTAACTTAAGGTTGATCTAGAATATTCAGGGCCTGTGTTACAATGTAAATTCTTTCACACGTAAGCTTAGTGGTGCATCTTACAATAAAGGAAGTCCTATGAAATTTTTTCTCTTCGCCACTCTGTGCCTCTTCTTCGGTGCCGCGCACGCCGCGAGTGAGAAGGCGGTTTTAGCGGGTGGTTGCTTCTGGTGCCTCGAGCCACCACTGGAGACGTTGCCAGGTGTGATCTCGGTGGTATCGGGCTACAGCGGCGGCCGGACTTTGAAGCCCACCTACGAGGAAGTATCGTCGGGGACATCGGGCCACATCGAAGTCGTCGAGGTGACGTTTGATAACCGCAAGATCAGTTTCGAAAAAATTCTCGAAGTTTTTTGGAAGAACATCGACCCCCTGGACGCCGATGGCCAGTTCTGTGACAAGGGCGAGCAGTACACCAGTGGCATTTTCTACGCGTCGCTAACTCAAGAGACGGTTGCACAGAAAACGCTCATAAGTCACGCCGCTTCGGCGCGCTTCAAGGGAAAGAAGATCGCCACGTTCCTGCGACCAGCAGCAACGTTCTACCCGGCCGAGGACTACCACCAGGATTACTACAAAAAGAATCCAGTGCGCTATAAGTTCTACCGGTACAATTGCGGGCGAGATAAACGCCTCGAGAAATTGTGGGGGAATTAGGTCGGCGCTAAAGCGTAACGAATTCCCGGTCTCGCGAATCCTTGGATGCTCGTGAAACTAGTTCTTAGGCAGAAGGACATTAGCCATTTTTTTATTGATCCGAGCAGCTTCGGGAGAGCCCATGGCCTGTGCCAGGACCGTCGCTCCGGTGAGAAGACTGAGAATCTGAGGAACGAAGGTCCTATAGTTTTTTGGATAGGCTGCCTTGAGGAGCGTTTCGACGATTTCCGTGGTTTTTGCAAAATGCCGCTGAATACAGTCCACAAGATCGGGGTCACTTGCGGTTGCTTCGAGATCATAGAGACCACGGATGAAGGGGCAGCCATTAAAACCGTCCTCGCTGAACCAGTCGTAAAGCGCATCGAAGAGACCGAGGACACGCTCTCGTGGCACGTTCGATCTACTAGAGTAGTGTGTGAGGCGCGCGAACCAAACGTCGTCTTTGCGGGAGAAGTACTCTTCGATGAGTTTGTTCTTCGACGGAAAGTGGTTGTAGAACGAACGCTTCGCCACACCCGATTCCGCGATGATGAGATCTATTCCTGTGGCCTGCACGCCGTTCACATTAAATAAATGGAGGGCCGTCTCGACGATTTTCTCACGAACTTTTGAGTGTTTTGCGTCCATTGGGTAATTATAGCTTCAATGCACTGAGCTGTCTACTTTTTCCTTGCCTACAAGTAGACAGATCGGTATACTTGCGAACGAGGCTAACAACATAACAAAGGATCCCTCATGTCTCGTTTAAGTAAAGTGACTCCAGAGCAAGCAGAAGGAAAAACAGCAGAACTCTACGGCGCCATCAAGGCGTCCCTCGGCGGCGTGCCGAATCTTTTTCAGGGCCTTGGGACAAACGCTCGCGCCCTCGAAGTCTTTCTTGGGATCGGAGGAGGTTTACGTGGAGGTGCTTTGAGCAACAGGGAGCAAGAGTCGATCGCACTCGCGGTGGCCCAGCGAAATACCTGTGACTATTGCCTGGCTGCCCACACAGTGCTCGGGAAGATGGGCGGTCTTTCAGAAGCTGAGATGCTGGCTAATCGCCAAGGCGGCTCTGAGGACCAGAAAAAAAATGCGTTGCTCAAGTTCGTCGGTGAGGTGGTAGAAAAGAAAGGCAACGTGAGTGACGAGACTCTTAAAGCTTTTCGAGCCGCTGGCTATAGTGATGCTCACGTGGGAGAGATCCTACTTTCAGTGGTGCAGAACATCTACACTAACTACTACAACAATCTAAATCGCACAGAAGTGGACTTTCCCGCCGCTCCAAAACTCTAACAACAGGCCGGCCTCGGTCAAGAGCCGAGGCCATCTCCAATAGATGATATCAGCTCTTTTTGTTTTTCTCACAATCTCGCTACTTGCCTTCTTTGGAGAATTTACCGGGGTCCCTGCGCTCATCGCTCCTTTTGGTGCGACCGTCGTCATTCTTTTTGAATTTCCTAAAGGGCCGTTCTCGATGGCGCGCAGCTATGTGGGGGGGCATGCCGTGGCGGCGTTAGTGGGGTTATTGTGCGCGACATTCATTCCCCAGGTTTCACTTGCGCTGGGCGTGGCCGGAGGAGTGAGCCTGTTTCTTATGAAGGTCACCCGCACGATCCATCCAGCCGCAGGAGCTACACCGCTGGTGATTATCCTCACACATCAGCCTTGGTCATTCTTGCTTTATCCTCTTGGTCTCGGACTCTTGCTGATCGTCATCATTTTTGAATTTTATCGACGGCATTTCCTTAGAACGTAGGCTAAATGTAGCAGGAGATGTTCCAGATCGAAACGATGATCAGTGGCCACAGCGTGAGCATCATTCCCGTCTTACGGTATTTAAAGGTCTTCTCCTGATTTCTCATCGTGAGGAAATGTATGATCCGCCCGAGGACGAACACCACGCCTAGGGCATGAATGGCATAGAGGCTCACGGTCTGATGCTCGAGCATGAAAAGAGAAAACAGAAAAAATGGGGTGTAGCTAGAAAAATTACTGTGGGCACTTACGAGGTGAATGATCTCGTTGTTCTCCCCAGATCCAAGAGAAACCTTATTTTTTCCACGCGCCATGATGGTTTCAATGGAAATCCAAAAGTAGAGTAGACCTAAGAGACCAAGATAGAGTGAGGTAACCATACTTCTCCTAAATGAAGTCCAAGCGCGGACATTTCCAATCATTGTAAAACGAACTCACAACGGTGGAGTGAATTTCTCTTTGTGCAAAAACGGAGTCTTTGAACTGGGGTTTTACTAAACCGAGCTTATCCGCCCACTCAACATAATACGTATCTTTGCTCGGATGGTAGTTGGCCACAGCATGAACCATAGGGGTGCCGATGGGGACCTTGGTGATGATCTGGATGAGGTCTTCGCGGTGAATGAGGTTAACCTTTTCGTTACCGCCGCTGATGTCCACTTTGCCCGCGAGATGCTTCGCCGGATGGCGTTCGCCGCCGATAAGTCCGCCGGGCCTGATGACCGCAAGTCTCTCTCCAAAATTTTTTCGCAGCTGTGTTTCCACTTCTAACAACCAATAGGCCGAAGCGGTGTCGGGTGCTGGTGTTGAACCTTCTGTAACGAGTCCACAATTCATGGCAAAAACTGAGGTCGAGCTGATAAAGATGATTCTATTCGCGGTGGTGGAATGGATCTTTGCGCAGAAATTCCGCGGAGAAAGATCGGTCAACGGGGGCGTGTTAAGGAAAATCACGTCACAAAAAGTGTCAGGTAGTGAGGCACTACGGAAGTCGAAGTCGTGCCGATGAGTTCCCCAGGTGCGCTGTCCTTGCCCCTGTAAATGAGTAGAAAGACGGGCCCCAAGCCATCCTAGACCTACGATTCCCCATGTCTCTGTGTTAGGCATAATCACCCCATCATGCTAGTACAGACTGATGAAAAGAGAAAACGACAAATCAGGCGTGGGCACGGCACTGTTCAATTGGTACCCCGGCCACATGGCCAAGGCGCTGCGCGAGATTAAGCAGAAGCTCAACATGGTCGATATCGTGCTTGAAATTCGTGATGCCCGTGTTCCGCTGGCCACGGGTAATCGTGAATTGCACGACAGCCTTGGACAAAAAAAGCGCATCATCGTTTTTAATAAGACTAATCTTGCTGACCCCGACGTCACCAAGCTTTGGGTCAAATGGTTTGAAGAGAAAAATGAGCCGCACTTTTTCGTGAACTGCTTAGATAAAGCGGCCTTACGAAAAGTGATCCCTATGGCCCGTCAAATCGTTGAGGCCAACCGTAAAACCAGCAACCCTGACTACGTCGAAACAAAAACTAAATTGAAACTCATGATCGTAGGCCTGCCGAACACCGGCAAATCCACCATCATCAATCAACTCGCTAATCGCAGTGCCGCCAAGGTCGCCGACAAACCGGGACAAACACAGATGCAGCAGTGGATTGAGTTAGAGAATGATGTGGAGTTGATGGATACTCCAGGGATCATGCCGCCGAAGATTGATAATGAGAAACACGCTCTTTGGCTGAGTGCCATTCACGCCATTCCAGATGACATTGCTGACGAGCAGACGACAGCTCACTTTCTGATCCAGCATCTCCTGTGCGGGCCAACTCAGGCCTTTATGGAGCGTTTTAAGATCGAATCCAAAGACATCAGCGTCGACGACGCGATCTTGAAGATCGCCACTTTGCGAGGCTGCCTGAAGCCGAAAGGTTTACCGGATCTCGATCGGGTGTATAAAATTGTACTCGCCGAGTTCCGTAAGGGTGAGTTGGGCAGAGTTAGTTTTGGTGCTCCACCTAAGTAACCTCGTGTTCCAAATTTAAATTTTCTCCTAACGTATTGGCCCATCATTCGCCAGCCCCTTTATCTATGCGATATCATGCACAGCTTTTAAGCTGTGGACGAGGCAGCATTTATGCTGTATTGTGTAGGGAGGGGATGTGGGGAATCGACGGGCGAAAGATATCATCAGAAAGCTCAAAGAAGCTGGCTATGAAGAAATCAGCCAGCGCGGCTCTCACAAAAAGTTCAAACGTGATTCAGTCGTCGTCATTGTTCCAGATCATGGTGGGAAAGATTTGGGAACAGGTCTGATTAAGAAAATTGAGAAGCAATCAAACACACGATTACTCGATTAGAAGGTGATGGCATGATTAAAATGATTAGATTCAAAGCAAAAATCATCAGAGATGGTAAAGGCTATATGGCAGAATTTCCTGATTTGCCTGGTTGTTTTTCTTATGGCCGCACCATTGAGGATGCAAAACTAAAATCTGCCGAGGCCCTTGATTTGTACTTAGAAGAAGCTAATAACCCCCAGTGGATTTTACCAGCGGCGAAAGATTATCAAGGGACGTCATATCATTGGATTTCTGCCGGCCCTGATATCGCCATTCCTCTCATGATTCGCGAAGCTCGCAAAACTCACAACTTGTCCCAGCAGCGTTTGGCCGACTTGTTACAGATGAAGCTTCAGACCTATCAAAAACTCGAGTATCCTCGTAAGTCGAATCCAACTGCCAAAACGCTTATTCTGATAGCTTCTGTGCTGGAAGAAAGTTTTGAACTTTCGGCCTAAAACATCGTCGACAGATTCGTATAGATATCAAACACGCCTTTGTTGTCTTCCGACAATTTAGTCGAATGACGTATTCCCACGTTTAGAGGAAGAATGCGGAAGAATTTCGTTTCAAACTCAAGTTCTACTCCGTAACTGTTGAGTGTCGCCCTCGTGAAGCTTGATTCAAGCGCCGTTGAATCAAAGAACACATTGGAGAAAATACGTCGAACGTAGACGAGTCCACCCACCGCGAGATCAGGGTAAGACAACGGGAAGACGTAGTTCGCCGTCACTTTACGATACTCAGGAATGCTCTCGTAGCCATAGCCACGCGAGAAAACGTAACCGGTGGGTGAAGCGTTCGCCGGTGAAAAACGGTAGACCGACGTGTTGTCACGCATGGCTTCTTGATCAAAACTCACGCGCACGCCGTTGTTGCGCCAAAAACCAGGCGTGTTCAGGTGAGCGTGATGGAAGAAACGATAGGAAGACGCCGACTCATCGTTGCTGAGATCGGCGGCATTGTCGTAGCGCACGTGATAGTTCAGTTCCCAAGGCTTGATGATTGAGCGGGCCACCGGGTCTTTGCTGAGAGTCGTGGCAAATTCAACCGTCGTCTGATGGAAATTCACACCTCCTCCGTCGAGATTCTCCTCATCAAATTGATAGTGGGCGGTATCAAGATAGCTGGCGCCTAAAGAAAGTGCATTCACAAAACTGATAAGGTCATGGCGATAGATGTACGGCAGAGTCATGCTCAGACCGACTTCCTTCTCTTTCCAGTTCAAGTTGAAGTCAGAGTCATACGGTCTAACGGCACGCTCGCGAATCCCACCCATGAGACTGAAGACGGGATAGTAACGTTTATAATCAATGGCAAAAAATTGGTAATCAGCATTCTCTGCGGCACTGGCACCCACGGAAGCGCGCAGACCCAGGGTGCGTAGATAGTTATCGCTCGCTGCACTCAAAGCAAAACCGTTACCACCCAAGAAACTCCAGGTATGTAGAACGAAGAGGCGGCGATCAAAGTCACCGTAGTCTTCACGCTTATATTTGTCGGCGTTCTTTGAGTACAACGTCGACTGCTCAGTGAAACTTTGTATGGGAAACTTGTTGAAATTATCTGACGGACCTTCGCCTAAATAATTGAAGGCCACCAAAGCATTCGCTGTAAGCGGTTTGCAGTCTTGCAACGCGACCTTTTCGATACGTGAACCGTAGGTATCTTGATGGCTGAAATAGACATGTGTGCCATCAGAGGAAGGTGACGAAGCGGCTATTTTTGCTTGGCCACATTGAGCAAGAGCGCCACTCGCATCGAGCTTAAAGATTTCAGAATGACCTTTAGATTGGGCCTCGAAGAAAATATTGTCCTGGGGGTCGACGCTGAGAGCGTAGATATTGTTGCGGGAAGCCGGTAACAAGGTTTTGGAGCTGCTGCCATCCAGCTGAATCCGGTTGATGGATTTATTCCCCGACATGTCGGCCACGATCGCGATGACCTCATTATCGTTTATAGGAAAGACTTCGCTGACCCGATGATCTTTTACGTGAAGCTTGCGGAGTTCTTGCCCTTTGAGATCGAACTCTGCAATGTCCCATTGGTGCTCATTGGTGAAGTCCACTGCGAGGATCCGACGGCCTTGTTTATCCAAGCGTGGCGAGTATAGACGCTGGCCATGGGTGAGCTGTTGCTTATCGCCAGTCTTGAGATTGATCAGCATGATGTCGGAACTGCCGCGATAGTTGTAACGCGAGTCTGGCAAGAATTGTGCGTAGACGGCTTTGTTGTCAGCGATGCTCAGTTGAGTGAGAGATTTCTGGAAGGCGAGGTCGGTGACCTTTTTTTTGTCTCTATAGAGTGCCCAGTACGAATTAAGATCGTAGTGGAGATAGTACAACGATCCGTCGGCGACGGTGGGATAGACATGCTCACGATAATCCACCGTGATCAGCTCCGGCTCGCGGTCGCTATGCCACTGTTTTTTGAGGTCTTCCATGGTCTCATGGTAGAAGTCGAAAAAATTCATTCCGGCATACTTGTAGAAGGCCGAGTAGAAGCGATACGGATGGGGGAAGACGGCCACATCACGGGTGACTTTTTTCCAGAAGTCTTCACCATATTTACTGGTAGCCGCTGAAATGAGCACATACCCAAATTGATAGTGGTTGGCGTTGACGGTATTATACGTGCCGTTCACGAACTCATCGTAGCTTGGGATTTCATTCCCGAGAACTTGCGCCTTGAGACGGGCGAGGAAGTTCGGTGAGCGGCCTCGACCTGCATCGGTGTATTTTGTTTCGGCCCAAACAGCATCGCCCTCAAAGTACCAAGGCTGTAAACCCATCGCAAGACCAAGCATGGTCCCACTGTCGCCGAAGAAGTAGCCGAGCCACTTGACCGTTCTTTGATTGAAGTGATCATACTGCAGAATGTGACGATACTCGTGAATAGCGAGTGTTTGATACCACTCGCTGGCGCCGACAAAAGTGGCGTAGGTCGATGAGCTAAACCACTCGCTGCGACGAGGAGCCAGCGTTACGAAACCATTAGGTTCTGCCATCTCGGGACGAACGACGAGAGTAAATTGTTTAGGAGTCTGGATTTCGTAAGTGAGACCGACTTGTTTTGAGTAGTGCTCCACCAGGTTGGCGATGTAGACGGACTCGGTTTGCATGTAGTCTGGGTAGATGACTTTCACAAAGTCGTTCTGAATCGCTTCCCAGCGAACTTCTGAAGAGCTTTGATCTAGCGAGAGTCTTTCTAGGATTTGCGCTGAGACACGATGTGAAAATACTAAGAAGCATACAAATAGCAGCGCTCTCATGAGACCTCCAAAAATAAAGGAACATGGTCACATGTTCCTTTATTAGGAGTCATATCATTTTACACAGCCGCGCTGCAGCGATGTGACTTTTTAACTAGAGAACACGGGCTTCAACACGACGGTTGCGGTATTTGCCTTCAGTACCGTCATGGGGAGAGACTTTATCTGTCTCGCCGATACCGGCCGCACTCACTGTATCTGGGGCGATGTCGTAATCTTCTACCAGCATCTTGCGGATGGCCTCGGCGCGACGTTTAGAGAGATCTTGGTTAAAGGCCGCATCGCCAGTTTCATCGGCGTAGCCTTTAATCTCAATGCGTGTTTCAGGATTCTTCTTAAGAAACTGCGCTAAGCGCTGAACCTGATCACGGTACTGCTGGTGAATAACCGTACTTTCCGTGGCGAAGTTCACGTCAATGTCGAGCTCCTTGGGCGTACTCGCCATAGCGCTCAAACTCAAACTAGCAACAACAAGCAATGCAAAAAATTTCATATCAAGTCCTTTAGTTAGTGGGCCAAGACCCTGGTACCTAAGACTTTCGCCTATGATCCCAAATTTGAACTCAAGCCTCTGTGATCTTTAGTTGTAGATATCTACACAAAAGCGCGGGACACTCTAGATATGAAAATTTGGATCGATGCGGACGCCTGTCCCAAAGTCATTAAAGAAGTGATCTATAAAGCGGCCACTCGACTGCAGCTCAAAGTGTGTCTAGTCGCGAACTCTTCGATGTTTATACCTCCCGGACCTCTTTTCAGCCTCGTGCGCGTAGAGAAAGGCGCTGATGTGGCCGATCAATATATCGTCGAGCATGTAGCAGAAAACGATGTGGTCATTACGGCGGATATTCCCTTGGCAGATCTTGTCGTGCAGAAAAAAGGCATCGCTATTAACGTACGCGGGGAACTCTATACCGAAGAGAATATTCGAGAGCGCTTGTCCGTACGAGATTTTATGAAAGAATTGCGCGACAGCGGACTTGATACGGGCGGCCCGGCAAGCTTTGGGCCGAAAGACAAAGAGAACTTCACCAACTCACTCAATCGTATTCTGACTAAGCTGGTGAAGTGAGATGGGCTATTTCTTCTTTGCGAAAGCTTTGAGAAGTGCCAAGACAATCATGGCCCCGATGACGGCACCGAGAAAGCCGATGGGCTCGCCGACTTGGTAAATACCGAAAGCCTGTCCAAGGTATGACCCGACAAAGGCGCCGACGATTCCCACAATGGTTGTGCCAATAAATCCGAGTCCATCGTCACCTGGCTTAATGAAACGTGCAACCAGGCCGACTAGAAAGCCAATAATGATCGTGCCGATAATGCCCATGAATAACTCCTGATGTTGTTTTATTTAAGCTTAACGTTACTTCAAAAATTCAGCTAAGCTATTTTGATAGGTTGCTTTAGATTCGTGGTCAACGAACTCGAGAGCTTTCTGTGCACTCGTTTTGGCGAGTGACTTTTTGCCAGCTGCCCATTGAGCAAAGGCCAGATTATGCCAGGCAACGGTCGAGCGAGGATGATGAAGGACGGCTCGATTAAGATAGGCCGTTGCTGTTTGATACTGGTCTTCGGCATAAGTAATATTTGCTAGCCCAATAAGAGCGGAGAGGCTTTGTGGCCAGCGGGTCAGCATCTTCTTATAACTGGTCTCGGCTTCACGGCGTTTGCCAATTTGCTCCAACAGCGCACCGGCCTGGGCATGGGCGAGTTCACTGCCGGAAGCGGAAAGCTGATCAGGCGGCAGAATGAGTAATCCCCAGTATCCGCCCAACTTCCAGCTGCGTTCAAAAAAACGCATATCAGTTTTAGCAAATTTTTGATCGCCAGTATGAAGATAGATATCGGGACCATTCAAATCATGTCCGCTAACGACGGCGTAATGCCATTGCGGCCACCAACTGAAACCGAGATTTTGAAAAACAATAACAGCATTTCCTGCCGAACTTTCTTTAATGAGATCTTCCATCTTGTGAATTGGAATCGTGAGCATGCCTTGGCGCCGAGCCGTCGAGAGCATATCCGCTTGGTACGTGCCTTGCGCTTTCTCAGTGAAGCTTTGCGAAGTGATTTCACCGAGAGAAACATCCTTGCCCGCATGCTTGAATGCCATGGCAAGCGTCGCCGGGCCGCAGTGATTTTCTGTCTGCTTGATCAGCGGAAGTTTTTCAAGTCGAGATTTTTCCGGCAGACCTTGGGCATTCTTGACCAAGCGATCTGTCTGCCGCGTGCTGGTAGCACATCCTCCAAGGAAGAGTGCTGCCAGCAGGAAAATGGCCGACTTCATTTAGATCCGTTGGACGAGGTAGATAATGAGGACGACGACGAGGACAAGAACGAGGATCCCGCCTACGCTACCACCGGCCTGGGCTTCCTGAAGATCGCTCGCAAGATTGCGAGCTTCTGCATCAGAGAGACCGGCGATGCGGCGATTGGCCTCTTCCGGTGAGATCCCCATTTTGACCATTTGTTGTTGGATGTCACCACGGTTCAAAACTTCAGCGACGCGCGCCTGAGATTCGGCGAGTGT